>JADKKB010000002.1 GCA_016720705.1 Chloracidobacterium sp.
ATGAGTGGAAGGTCGCGATGAAGTTCATCGTTGACGCCGAGGATGGCGAGATCGTCGTAAGACCGGGCGAGGTTTTCAGCCTCAACTAAACCGTTGTCCAACTTTATGCATCAAAGGCCTTGGGGATGAAACTCACCAAGGCCATTTTCTAATATGAGATCGAACTTTCGCCCAATCAACAAATTTTTCATAATCGCCGCCATTACCGCATTCGCTGCGTTTGGCATCGCGGCACAAAACGCACCGACTGCTGATCAGGCCGAAAAGGCACAGGCAGTGATCGCCCAAGCGGTAAAGAATCTGGGCGGCGACCGCTATCTGAATGTCCGTTCGCAGATCGGCCGTGGGAAATTCAGCGTCATCAAGGAAAACACTCTAATTTCGTTTCAGACGTTTGTGGATGTGATAGCGTTTCCGGACAAGGAAAGAACCGAATTTAAGGGCGGCGGTAAACGGACCGTTCAGACCAATGTCGGCAACACCGGATGGGTCTTTGACGGAGAGCAAGAATTGATCAAGATCCAGACCGAAGACCAGATCGCGAATTTCAAACGCGGCGTTCGCGTAAGCCTCGACAATCTGCTTCGCGGACACTGGAAAGGCGACGGCGAGATCACATATATTGGCAAACGTGCGGCGACCCTCGGCAAACGCAACGATGTCATTAAATTGACCTACAAGGACGGCCTTATGGTCGAGTTTGAGTTTGCCGATGACGGACTGCCCGTAAAGGCGATCTATAAAAGCGGCGGCGAAGACGACACCGATGAGATCAAGGAAGAAGACCGCTACGCGCAGTTCGTTGAGATCGACGGCATCAAAACGCCATTCATAATTGACCGCTTTACCAATGGCCAGCAGTCGTCGCGGATCAATTACCTGACCGTCGAATTTAATAAGAGCATTTCCGATTCGATCTTTGCAAAACCGTCAAACGCCAAAGACGCTAAAAAGGACATTAGGCTGTAAGGGTCGCGAAATCACCCGGTCAACGCTTCGATCGCTGTAGCAAAAAAGGCCTCGTATCTCTACGAAGCCTTTTTATTTATCGGCGAGTTGATCGCCCGATCACGTTGCGATCTACACGAATGCAAAATCGAACTGCCCTTGATGGACCGATTTGTCAGAAGTCACATCGACGTGACCTAGATGAGCTTCGATCTCCTCGAGCACTTCCCTTTCGGAACTGCGCAGCGATTTTGCGACTTCCGGATGCACACGCAGGGTGGTATGACGAACGTCTTCGACGTTTTTCGCCAAGCGACGGGCTTCGGCTAGTATCTCGTAGCAGACAGTCGTCGGCGACTTGACCCAACCCGAACCTTCGCAATAGTCACAGGGTGCACACATTGTGCGTTCGAGCGACTGCTTGACGCGTTTGCGGGTCATAATGATCAGCCCGAAATCGTTAAATGACAGCACCTTGGTCGGGGAGCGATCGGTCGAGAGTGCCTCTTGCAAAGCCTGCGAAACTTTATGCCGATTTCGACGATCATCCATATCGATCAGGTCAAGCACGATAATTCCGCCGAGGTCGCGAAGGCGTATTTGCCGTGCGATCTCATCGACCGCTTCCATATTGGTGCGGGTGATCGTGTCCTCGAGGCGAGCATTGCCCTTACCGACGAATTTGCCGGTATTGACATCGATCGCTACAAGGGCTTCAGTCTGGTTGATCACGAGATAACCACCACTCTTGAGCCAAACACGCGGCTTGAGAGCCTTTTCGATCTCTTCCTGTACGCCGTAATATTCCAGGATCGGCTCGTCACGCGTGTATAGCTTGACCTTGTTGACCGAACGCGGTTGGATCAGATTAATAAATTCGACGGTGCGGAGATATTCCTCTTCGCTATCGACGCGAATCGCCGTAAAATCATCCGAAAACTGATCGCGAAGAATACGCTGAACCAGGTCAAGGTCCTGATGGACAATGGCCGGTGAGCGCTTTTTCTCGGAATTCTTTTTGGATTCTGCCCACATCCTGGCCAGATACCGAGCGTCATTTCGCAGATCTTCTTCGGATATTCCGATGCCCGCCGTACGAACAATGAATCCACCGGACGGGATCTCGGCGTCCTGGCGAATGCGTTGGATCAGCGTGCGAAGCCGAGAGCGTTCGCTCGAAGATTCGATCTTGCGTGAAACGCCGAGATGCTCGATCGTCGGCATATAGACCAGATAGCGGCCCGGCAGAGCGATATGCGAAGTGATGCGAGCACCCTTTTTCGCGATCGGCTCTTTGGCGATCTGGACGAGTATCTCTTGGCCCTCCCGAAGAAGATCAGCGATCAGCGGCTGCGGTCGACCGCCCCGATCATTGCGATCATTGCGGTCATTACGCCCACGCCCTCCGCGATCATTTCGTTCGGTTCGTTCGCCACTCGGACGATCACCGGACGGACGATCACCAGTCGGACGTTCGCTACTCGGACGATCGGTCGGCGGACGATCATTGGACGGACGATCACCCGACGGACGGTCGGTCGGCGGTCGATCACTTGCGGGTCGGTCGGACGACTGCCGTTCCCGGCCCCGCCCTCCGCGTTTATTACGAGAGTCGCGGCCTCCACGGTCGTCAGCCGGACGTTCCCGATCGTCGGCGTTTACCGCTTGCGGCTCGGTGGCATCGCCGGAGGCGATCTCAACAATGGCCTCGACCGGCTCGACTGCTTCGGAAGCCTCGAAAGTCTCATCGACGTTTCCATCGACATCGTCGTTGGTGTCAGGTATCAACTCACCGTTTTCGTCCGTTTTTGGCTTTCCACTCCGACGGCGCCCACGTCCGCCGCGGCGGACGGCCATTTCGGCGGTATCGCCGGATTCCTTAACACTGGCTTCGGCGTCCTCAAGTTCATCTCCGTCCGTTTTCTTTTTCGCCTTCGGCTTGGAGAATTTACCCTTTGCGGCCGCACCACGCTTTGCCGGAGCCTTGCGTTTTGCGGCTGGCTTTTCATCTTTGGACTCAACCACGGCCTCGTCAGCCGCGTCTTCGATGATCGCCTCTACCGTGGGCTGCACTTCGACCTCAACCTTCGCCTTCGCCCTGGACTTGGTCTTGCTGCGTCCCTTAGCCGGTACGACGGGGGTTTCGTCGTCTTCGTCGGCGATCCGCTCGAACGTACTGGTCTCTGCCGTTACTGAGTCGATCAATGAACCGACCTCTGTGACATCGACGCTTTCCATATCAAACTCAATGGTTCGCACCTTGTGCTGGATCGCCTCCTGCATATAGGCATCCTTGAAGAGTTCGCCGGTACTCTCTTCGTCATCACTGATACGCTCAAAGCCGGCATTGTCATACTCGACTTCGAAAATGGGTTCGGCAGGCCGCATTTCCTCTTGTCGCGGTTGATCGTCACGATTGTCCCGGCCGTTGCGGCCTCGTCCACGGCCACGCCCACGTCCGCGGCCCTTTTCTTGTTCCCGATCCGATTCCGGTTCGCTCTCGTTTCGAGCATCATCTGATAGTTCAACCAAAATATCAGCACCGGTCTCCGCAAGCGGTTCCGCGATCTCCTGAACCGATTCCATCTGCTTTTCGCGTTCAATGCGGCTACGGTCGATCTGCTCGTTGGCCTCGCGCTTAGCTTCCTCCGGCGAAGCTTTCTTATTCTTTTCCATTACGACGCGTTCGATCTCCTCGTCTTCGTCGAAAAAGTCGGAAACATACAAGAACGCATCGCGTTCGAGCCCAATGTCGACAAACGCCGACTGCATACCGGGCAGGACCCGCATAACGCGGCCCTTATATACGTTACCGACGACACCCGAGTTTTCCTCGCCGCGTTCGATATAAAATTCTGTTACCTTTCCGTTATCCAGAATTGCGATCTTCTTTTCGCGTCCGTTGACGCTAACGATCATTTCTTTTGACATACAAACAAATACTTTCCTTAATTTGGATTACTATTTTGCCCGCAGTTACGTAGGTTAGAGCTTTGTCAGAGTATTGGATCGGATATAGACGCCGAGCTTACAGCTCGATCGGCAGAGCATAGACGCGTACTTTGGACTGATAGCTTGAGTATGGGAGTTGGTCCCAAATGGACAAGTATTGAATTAAGTTCACGCAGGAATCTCTGTTTAGAAAGGCATCCGCGGCCTTCCTCTATCGGGGAGCACCTATTTCACGTTAAATGAGATCGTGCTCGGACCCGCTAAAATCTTGAACTCGTTAATTACGAGTCGTCTTATAAAATCCTTCTGACGTTTGCTTGTCACCGCCGTAGCCTAAAAGACCAATACGGGCAAACCGAAATTATTATAAACGAATCCCAAAAGATAGTAAATGCAATTCGATGATTACTTTTTGAAGTTTGTTAGTCAAGATCATACCTGATCCCTCCATCTCAACACTTCTTCCCGAAGCAGAGGGTTTTGTTGGAAACTGCCCGTTTGACCGTGTGCCGCAGTTGCCCTCTGAATGTGCCAGTAACTTAGTCCAAGCTTGCCGACAGCACGCAAATAATGGCTGCGAGCTCGAAACTTGCCGCCAAATAGACCACTGATCAGCCAACCCGAACTCTTGAATGCGGAAGTGACGGTTTCGCCGAGTTCAGTTGAGATCAAACCGCGGGCAATATCAATAGCAAGCATTTCCTTTAGTATCTTGTTTTGGCGGTGCATAACCCACAGAGCGAAGCCGGCGATGATCAGAAAGAACGGTATCTCCAGGATCAGATAGCCGACTAAAAAGCCCTGAAATCCACCGATAACAGCCATTCCATTCCAGATAGCGTGGAGCGTGACCGCTCCAATATACCCGACTAGCGGCATTAATATCCGAACAAATTTGTTATGTGACTCGCGAGCGATGCCGCAACCGATTCCGGTCATTGCAGTGAATGACACGTGCGCGAACGGCGACAAGATACCTCGCATAAAAAAGATCACGGCCAAAGCCCCAAAGCCGCCACCGCCCAACGCCCTGCCGTAGTAGAGAACATTTTCAACCGTGGCAAAGCCGAGGGCGATCACACCGGCAAACACGATCCCGTCAAGTATATCGTCAAAATATTTACGGAAAAAGATCAGCAATATGACGAGGCCTATTCCCTTTGACCCTTCTTCGAAGACCGGCGCCGATATGACCGCACCGACGACCTGACCTGCCTCCGGCGAGACCGCGGCACCGACCGCGACGCCGAAAAAGGTGTTTACGACAAAGGAGACAATTACGGCGACCAGTGCCCCCCACGCGAATGCCAGAGCAAGTAGCCAGATCGGTTCGGGATCGTAGCGGTCGAGCCACACCAGCGGGATGATATAGATGATCGCGGGGACAAAGGCTACGACTGACGCTATGACGGCTGGTACCACCCCGACGCTTAGAAACATAATGGCCGCGACGATCAGCATCATAAACGCGATCGCGAAGATCGTGACGCCGATACCGATGTATTTGCCGGTCTTTTTCTCGTTCGGATCAACGACCACGCGGCCCAGGCCAAGATTAGTGATGGAATTTTGTAAATTGACCGGACCGGTCGCGGCTAGTTGGCTAAACTGCTGCACCTGCAGATCACGATAGTTTTCAGCCGACGGTGCTATGTCGGCTACTCCGTCACATTCGATACGCACTACACCGGTCACGCCGTTCTTACCAAATTGAATTCGATCGCCGGATGTGAGTTTGGACGATCCGACCGGTATGCCGTTCAGGATCGTACCGTTGGTGCTCCGGTTGTCAGTGAGAAAAAAGCCGTCGACCTTGGATTCTATAAAAGCGTGTTGTTTCGACGCGATCCGCTCGCTGAGAGGATCGAATCGTACACTGCAGGTTTCACCGCGGCCAATGGTTAAAAAGCCGTTTTCCAGATCAAATACCTGTCCGGCCAAGGACCCGCTCTCAATCGCTAGGTGGAGTTTCATAGCATCATATTAAGTACAAAAAGCCCAAAGTCAAGCTAATTGCCTGACTTTGGGCTCTTAAAGATCCAAAGCGATTATTACGGCTGTACAGAGGACGGCGATGGGATATCTCCCGTCTGGCCGAAAAGTCGGGCGTAGAAACCGCCGTTTGTACTATTTAGACGATACCAAACACTCGTGCTAGGTCTGAAGACAGCAATGTCCGCTTTGGAATCACCGTCGTAGTCTGCGGGAATCGGAACATCTTCGGCGATGCCGAAGTTAAAGGCCGAAAATGTCTGAGTGGAGGGATCAAGCATATACCACGTTCCGTTCGAGGGGCGGTAAACCGTAAAGTCCGACACGCCGTTGCCGTCGAAGTCACCACTGACGGGCTTGTCGCCGTTGGTTCCGAAGGCTCGATACAGCGGGATCGATGACGAACTCTGGCTTACATACCAAACGCCGTTCGACGGCCGCCATACGGCTATATCGATCTTGCCGTCGCCTTCGAAATCGCCTACGACCGGCTTATCACCACTTACGCCCCACTGCATTGCCTTGAATCCAAGTGTGCTCTGCTGGATATACCAAATTCCGGTTGATGGCCGCCACACGGCCAAGTCCGTTTTGCCGTCGGCGTCATAGTCGCCAGCGACGGGAATATCCGTACTCAAGCCAAACTTCATCGCCAAGAAATTGCCCGGATCACTGCTGCGGCGAATCCACCAGGTGCCCGTCGAAGGACGAAATATCGCAATGTCCGTCTTGCCGTCGCCGTCATAATCGCCCGGTTCCAAAACATCAGTCCCGAAACCAAATCCAACGGCCGAGGCCGTGCTGTCAGAACTATTCTCAATACTCCAGAGGGTGCCGGAGGGCGAAAATACCGATAGGTCGGTCTTGCCGTCGCCGTCGAAATCAGAAACACGATTCTTTACCGGTGACGTGACTGCACTTGCGTCAAGCACGAGCAGGCCGTTGGCCAGATCTCCCGCCAGGATCTTATCGGAACCAAGGAACGGATAGACTGCCCAGTTACCGTCATAGCTCGTCGGCAGCAGATTCTGTCGCGAGTCCGAACCGCAGACCATATCCCAGGGCTCAGCATCCAAGAGAGCTTGTTTCTCCTCTGCCGGAGGTGCGAAGACCGCCGGGTATGTGTCGTACTGGCCGACACGGATCGGTGTGCTCGGATTTGAAAGGTCAAAAACCTGAATTCCCGCTTGATACCACGAAATATAAAGTCGATTGCCCATCACGACCGGGTTATGCGGCGTGACCGCGTTGATCGACAATGCGTTCATCCCTACCGAATTGACGAGCAATGGCGTTGCCGGGTTTTCGATATTATATGTTCTGAGATCACCGTTCCCGTTACTCGTCTCACGACAACTGTAAAGGTACTTCCCGTCCTCACTCGTCCAACTGCTATGCATACTGTTGCCCGCAGTTACCCCGGATTGATCGTCAATGAATCCAAGCAGTTGCGGCGGCGTATTTGCTACGTTGGCGATGTTGTAGATCTCGGTTCGGCCTCGTTGGCTCGAACTTCCCCATCCGGACGTAAACATTCGGTCGCCGCGAATGTGCATCGCGTGTACCCAGATCGGTTCCGTGGGATTGAGGTCCCGAATAAAAACCGGATTTGCCGGATTTGTGATGTCGATGAATTTTAAGATCTTGCTGGAAAAGCCATTGAAGTTCTCGATCAGGATCTCAGACCCCATCTGATTTATCACCATCATTTCGTGGATCGAGTTATGTCCGTTACCGGTAGCAGAATTGACGATCCCCAACAACTGCGGCGAGTATGGGTTGGTCAGATCCACGATATGCACACCGCCGCCGTTGCCACTACCAAAATAGCCTCGTGTACCGATGACGATCGCTTCTAAAAACTGTTGGTTAGATCCGGGATTATACCAACTCGCCAGTTTCGGAGCGTCGGGGTTGGAAATGTCGTATATAAAAGCTCCGCGGCAATTGTAGCTACCCTGCACGGCAATATTGCCATCGGCATAAATATCCGCAAATTTCAGATTAGACGAACTACCGCAAGTTGGCGTGATCTGCGATCGAAGCCGAACTTTCTGCGCCGAAACCGACGTGCTAAACGCTGCCGTCATTACGATGGCGCATAGCGAAAACGCAAGTCCGCTCATAATTGCTGTATATCTATCTCTCATTAACATCTCCCGATCTCAGTATGCCTTTACGAAAATTATCTATAACTTTTACTCCGAAATGTCTGTGATTGCAAACCAGATCGCCGGCCTCACATCCGCTGTTACGAATATGAGGCCGGCATAAACCGTTCAAAAGTTTTGACTACGAAGCAAAGCGTTCGGCTTCGCGCATCACCAATTCAAAGGTGCCCGGTCCGGCTTTGCTAAACCGCCGATTTCGATTGAGCGAAACCGCGATCGAGATCGTCGGATTATTGCCCTTAAAACGCATTCCACCGGCAACGAGGAGATTATACAACTCGTTAACGTGAAGCGGTTGGCCGGATTCGCGGAGCAACAGAGTACAGGCCTGTGTGATGGTCAGGTCGCTAAAACGCTGACTCAGCGGGGCCGAATTATGAACGATCGACGGGATCCCGCGATGCTGATTGATATACGATACTGATCCGCCAAAGCGGCGGCCATTGATTTCGGTCGGGTCCACACGTCCAATGTAACTATCACGCGGTTCCGGCCTTATCTCGTATTCATCGTCCATTTTGATGGTCCGCGGAGCGTGAAGCCCTCGATTGCCGGAGCGCATCGTGACCAAAAGGCTGTCTATCGCAGATTCGGTCTGCGAGGCACTATTTTCGAGTGCAGTGATCTCCTGACGCAGAAGATCGACCTCGACCTCGGCCTCGCGCAGGCGAGCCATCAGACGATTTTGGGCGTTTCGGGTTTGCCGCAGACTTTGCTCAAGTGTAGAAATTAGATTTTCGTCCAGCATATTACGCAGATCGGGCTAAAACTCGGTAGTGTATGGTTGTCGGGAGTTTGTGCTCCCAAGGTCTCTGATCCCTAGCTATTTCGGTCGATCACAAAATTCGGAATTCCTTCCAAAGCAACACGATACTCGGTTTCCGTAAAAACATCAAGGTTTTTTCTTGCGGCGTCGGCAAACTCCTTTGCACGCTCGCGAATCTGGCCGATTATTCCCCGTACGTCGAGCAATTCGCGAATGTCATCGCGTGATATCTCGTTATATGCTCCCGTCAGCATCACATCCTCCAATTTTGGCCGTAGTGACGGTTCGCTCTGCAGTAAATAGATCAGCGGCAACGTAACTTTACCTTCTAAAAGGTCGGTCCCTGCCGCCTTTCCGAGATTCTCAGCCTCCGATGTGAGGTCAAGAATATCGTCGGCGAGTTGAAACGCGATTCCCAGATTCATACCGTAATCGCGGAGTGCGTGCTGTTGCTCTAGGGTAGAACCGGCCAGTATGGCTCCGATCTCGGCACAAGCCGAAAACAGGAATGCGGTTTTTCGCTTTAGTATGTCGAAATAGTCAGATTCACTTATATCGAGGCGACCGATCATTGTCAGTTGGATTAGTTCGCCCTCGGTCATCTTGCGGGTCAATCGCGTCAGAATGTCGAGGATCTCGAGCGATCTTTCCTGCAGTGAGGTCTCAAACGCCGACATATACAGCCAATCGCCCATAAGGACGGCGGTTTGATTCCCGAATCTGGCGTTTACCGACGCACGATTGCGGCGAAGGTCGGCGTTATCAATTATGTCGTCGTGAACGAGTGTCGCCGTGTGGAGCATCTCCATAACGGTCGCCAGACTTATGACATTTTTACCCGCAGTCGCACCCCCGCACGCACCACTTGCGAGTATCAGCAAAGCGGGACGTACACGTTTGCCGCCCGACGCCCGAAGATAATCACCCAGATAATTGACCACCTGAATATTGGACTGGACCTGCCGCTCGTACTCAGCCTCGACGAGGCTCATTTCATTAGCGATCAGCCCAAAGATCTTGGAAGCCTTGGCTTGGGTAAGCAATTCTTTTTTTGCTGACGCGAATGTTTGCATCTATCAAATCCGGGTAGTTTTAACGGAAACGTTCATTTGGCCGACTTCTTATTCCTCGTCCAAATCTTCCGATCTAATCACCACTAACGTACTTCGACTGTATCAGATTTCGGTCGACAGTTCCCCAGTACCGCGAGTCGGACGAATTGTCCCTGTTGTCACCCATTACAAAATAACTTTCTGGTTCGACCGTAATGGGCGGAAATGTCTGGTCATTCTGATTAAATCTCGTATCTACATACGATTCGTCAAATGGCGTGTCGTTGATGAAAACTCTCCCGTCGCGGATACCTATCCGTTCGGAAGGCAATCCGACAACACGTTTGATATAGAATTTGCTCGGATCTTTGGGGTACTTGAACAAAATGATATCGCCCCGTTCGAGCTTTGAAATATTCGAAGAAAACCGCAATCTGTCTCCGTCTTTTATCGTCGGCGTCATCGAGACGCCCTCAAAAATAACGGGTCTCACGCAACTAACCAGCAAGAAGCCAAAAAACACTACGATCAAATAAGCCCTTGGCCCCATAGTCGGTATAAACTAATTGCTGCGGAAATTATCAAACGTCATATCGATGCCAAAGTCGTTTCCTTTCAGAGCGGCAATCGTTTCCTGCAGGGTATCGCGATCCTTGCCCGACACGCGTACGGTCTCGCCCTGGATCGACGCCTGGACCTTGAGTTTAGCGTCCTTAATATACTTAACGACCTCTTTGGCCTTTTCGATAGGGATTCCCTGCTGTACCTTCACCAATTGGCGAACAGTCCCGCCCGCCGCCGCTTCGATAGTTTGATAATCGAGGGCCTTGAGCGAGATCCCACGTTTGAGCAACTTACTCTGGAGGATGTCATTCATATTACGCAGACGCGTCTCGTCTTCGGCGGTCATGATGAGATCTTTGTCCTTTAGCTCGACAGCAGCCTTGCTACCCTTAAAATCAAATCGCTGCGAGATCTCTTTCCCGGTTTGATTTAACGCATTTGTGAGCTCGGCGTAGTCGGTCTTAGAAACGATATCAAATGAATTTTCTTTTGCCATAAACTAATCTTACACGCGAGTAACGATAATCCGCACCGCGCACCTCCGATCTATCGATCGCCCAAAACAACCTTCCTCAAGTGCATCTATTGCAAAACAAATGCGAGGATGCGGGCGGTGATAACTATCTTGTCCCAAACATTGTTAAAGTGGGACAACAAGTGGGACAACTTAACTTATGCAAATAAATAGATTATACGTTTTGTCCCACTGTCCCACGTTTTTTACAAACGCGTGCTGAGTAACACATTTGTTTTATCACGGCGAACTTATGTATAAATTATAACACGGCTTACCGTTCGTCGCGAATCGATCCATTGCCAAATTTATCCGTTTTTAAGCCGAATAGATCGATAAAATTCGCCGTAGTTCGTTCTCCAAGTTCCAAAACGCCAACTCCATACATTTCGGCCAGAAACTTTGCGGTGTGAACCACATAACTCGGTTCATTACGTTTTCCGCGGAAAGGGATCGGCGTAAGAAACGGACAATCGGTCTCGATCAGCAAGCGGTCAAGCGGTACAACGCGAGCCGAATCGCGGAGATTCTCGGCCTTCTTAAACGTCACGTTACCGGCAAACGAGATCATAAATCCGACCTTCATCAGATCCTCGGCCATCCGCGGCGTTCCGCCAAAACAGTGCATAATGCCGCGAAAACCGTCCCAAGAGCATTCCTCGGTCAGGATCTCGACTGTCTGATCATCAGCATCGCGGCTGTGAATGATTATCGGCAAAGCCAGTTCCCGTGCGGTACGAATCTGCCGTCGAAATACGTCGATCTGGACTTCACGCGGGCTGTGGTCGTAGTAATAGTCAAGTCCGATCTCGCCCCACGCAATTACCTTATCGCTCTTGGTAAGTTCGACAAGATGTTCTTCCGCCTTGTCGTCATAAAGTTTTGCATCGTGCGGGTGCACGCCGACCGCAGCGTACACATTATCGTATTTCTCAGCCACCGCAACAGCCCTTCGAAAATCATCGGAATGCGGATCACCCGTTCCGATATTCAGCATCGCCGCAACGCCCGCATCTCTGGCCCTTTGGACGACCTCATCACGGTCCGCGTCAAACGAGTCGCCGTCGATGTGACAGTGAGAATCGACAAATGTCATTTAAGCCGTGCTCCGACCTCAACGTCCTCCAGAAATGCCGCGAGTGCGGGTTTTGGGCCCGAATTATCTTCGAGGCTTGCCGCACAGATCATTCCCTGCGACTCCAGGCCGCGCATCATTCGGGGTTTTAGGTTAGCGACGACGACGACTTTACGACCGATCAGTGCTTCAGGTTCGTAGTATTCCGCGAGGCCCGCAAGTATCTGTCGAGGCTTTTCTTCGCCAAGGTCGATCTCAAAACGCAGGAGTTTGTCGGCCTTCGGGATCCGCTCGCAGACCTTTACTTCCCCGACTCGAAGATCGACCTTAAGAAAGTCGTCGATGGTGATGAAACGGTCATTTGTCATTTGTTCTTCGTCCTTTTTCACCGGGACATTGGATGGATCGGAAACTAATGACGAAGGACTACTGACTATTGACTCATTGATTTCGTTCATAACTTTATTTTTATCAATTCTCGGAAATACGCCGACGGTTTCGCCGATCTTGGTTCCGGCGGCAAGTTCGCCCCATTTGAGGTTGGCCGGATCGAGCGTGGCGATATCGTCGCTGAGACCGATCTGGCTATAAATATTCTTTGACGCCTCGGGCATCACCGGATAAAGCTCGACGCATAGCCAGCGAAGCGTTTCGCACGCCCCGTATAGCACGGCGTTAAGCGTTTCCGCTTGGTTGTCGTCCTTGATCAGGTTCCAGGGCTTTGAGTCCGAGATGAGCTTATCGACGCGGGCAATGACCGTCCAAATCGTCTCAAGCCCTAGACTGAACTCGAATTTGTCGAAACGCCGCATAAAATCGTCCCGAGCGTGTTCGACTGCCGCCGCGAGTTCGTATCCGTCAGCATCCACGCCGACGCCTTCAGCGTGCGTGCGGTTTTCATCGGCGATCGTACCGCTCGGGATCAGGCCTTCGCGATACTTGGTGATCATCGAAAATGTTCGGCTCGCGAGATTCCCGAGTCCGCTTGCGAGATCAGCATTTGCTCGTTCGATCAGGTTTTCATAGCCGAACTTGCCGTCCTGCCCGAAGACCATCTCGCGGAGCAAAAAGTAACGCAACGCGTCTACTTGAAAATGCTTGTGCAGAACATCTACTTCGATCACGTTGCCGATCGTCTTGCCCATTTTGCGGCCATCGGCATCGAGCCACATACCGTGGGCAAAAACGCTTGCCGGTAGCGAAAGTCCGGCCGCCTTAAGAAATGAAAACCAGTAAACCGTGTGGAAACGAAGAATGTCCTTTCCAACAAGGTGCGTTCCCGGCCATAACCTTTCGAAACCTGTTCTTTCTTCATTACCGTACCCGAGTGCGGTGATGTAATTCGATAGTGCGTCCAACCAAACATACATTACGTGTGCGTCGTCATCCGGAACGGGAACGCCCCACGAAACCGCTGTTTTCTGTCGGCTGATGGATAGGTCCTGAAGGCCGCTTCGTATAAACGATATCACCTCGTTCCGTCGCCCTTCGGGGCGAACACGGTTGACGTCATGCTCAATCGTTTCGATCAGCCATTCATCGTAATCCGAAAGTCGAAAAAAGTAGCTTTCCTCAGCCACTTTATCGAGCGGACGCTCGTGGATGAGGCAATTCGGGACGTCCGAGCCGTCGGGCGTCACATATTGTTCCTCGGTCTTAAATTCAGCACACGGAGCACAGAACCAGCCTTCGTAAAAGCCCTTATAGATCGTGTCATTGCCTTTAGGCGTCTTATTTTTAGCGATCTCACGCCACAGATGCTGCGCCCCTTGGTAATGAAACGCCTCGGTCGTACGCATAAATACGTCGTAACCGCCATTGTCCGTATCGAGTCGAAACTCGCGAAACATCCGCTGCAGTTCGCCGGCGATGAGGTCCACCTGTTCCTTCGGCGTTCGGCCATTTTTCTCGGCTGCCCGCTGAATATTGATCCCGTGCTCGTCGGTTCCGGTTAGAAAATACGTATCAAAACCGCGCTGTTTTTTATATCGGCGGATCGCATCGGCCACGATCGTCGTATACAGATGGCCGAGGTGCGGTAGGCTGTTCGCATAGTAAATGGGCGTTGTTATATAGAAACTTTGTGTCATCTTAAAACATAAAAGTGTAGCGTGTAAGACGAAATATATCCACACGCTACACTCTGCAATCCAGGTACGCAGTTACTTAGTGAACCGCTTCTTATCCGCCGCCGAAAACTCGTCGGTGTCGTTATATCTCGGCATTGTCGGCGAATTTGCGAGTTTCAATCCGATCGCGAGGGCAAATTCCGATTCCTGGACCATAGCGGATACGTCCCACCAATCGTGGAATTCGTCGGTCACCTGATGATAATGCGTCGAATTGTATCCGTTAAAGAAGCTTGCCGCTTCGGCTCTAAGCGGTTTTAGAAATTTATCGCCGTGCTGCAGTGAGACCGCGGGCACGCCGACCTTGGCGAAAGGAAAATGATCCGAGCGGAAGAAAAATCCCTGTTCGGGCTGCATATCGGCCTCGACCGTCAATTTACGCTCTGCCGCAGCCTCATTAATTACCGAGATCATTGACGAACGCTCGGCGCCGAGCGGCATAAAGTCAGAGACCTTGCCGAAGAAATTTACGCCGTCGATATTGACGTTGGCGGCAGTTTTATCAATCGGTACCAGCGGATGCTTTGAATAATATTCGGCCCCAAGCAAGCCTTGCTCCTCGGCCGTCGGAAAAAAGAACATAATTGACCGTTTCGGCCGTTCTTTCTTAGGCAGTTTCGCGATGACATCTGCAATGCCGAGTATAGCCGCGACTCCGGATGCGTTGTCGTAGGCTCCGTTATAGATCTTGTCGCCGCTGGCATTTGGCTCGCCGATACCGAGGTGATCCCAGTGTCCGGAATAGATAACAAATTCGCTCTTTAGTTTTGAATCTGTTCCGTCGACGATGCCGGCGACATTGGGCGAATCAAAGGTCTTCATCTGACTGTTCAACTCCAGTTTGGCCGTGACACCCGTTTTAACCGGTTTGAAGTCACGCGTGCGGGCCGCCGCACTCAACTTCGTCAGATCGAATCCTGCCGAGCCAAGTATCCGAGATGCCGCATCCTCTGTCGCCCAGCCCTTAAACTGCAAATACGGCGACTTGTCACCGGCCTTACGAGCGATCTCGTATCGCCAATTGCCGTTCGACGTGCGAACAACATTCCAACCATAACCGGCCGAACCCGTCGTGTGCACCAGTATTACGCCCGCCGCACCCCTGCGTGCGGCTTCCTCAAATTTGTATGTCCAACGGCCGAAATACGTCAGGGCCTTTCCACCAAAAAGGTCCGGCTCTCCGGCCGATGCCGGCGGGTCATTGACCAGTATCATCAATATTTTGCCCTTGTAATCGGCCTCGCCGCCCTTATAGTCGTTCCACTTGTACAACGGAGCATCTATGCCATAACCGACAAAGACTATCTCAGATTCGACCAATATTCTTTCGGCTTGGGCTCCGGTGGTAGCAACAAAATCATCGCCAAATTTGTAGTCGGTCACGCCATTTTTACCCGCAACGGCCAATTTTGTATTTGGATCAGCTTTTAGGCCTGCGAGAGTGACATTCTGAAAGTAGCTGCCCTTATTCGCCGGTTTCACGCCGCCGGCCTTGAGCTGATCCGCGATATATTGCGCCGCCCGCTTGCCGCCGTCTGTTCCGGGCCCGCGGCCTTCGAAATCGTCGGCCGAGAGACGCTTTACTCGCTGAATCATCCTTTTCGCGTCAAACGAAGCCGTGCGATCCTGTGCCAATGCGGCCGTTGCTACAAACGAAATGATCAGTAAACCTGATAAAACTTTTTTCATATTGCTATCCCTTGATCAATGACATTGCCTCGGCACGCGTCCGCGGATCCTTTCTAAATCCGCCGAGGACTGCGGACGTAATGGTGATCGCACCCGGCTTTTTCACACCGCGGAGCGTCATACACGTATGTTCAGCCTCGATCACGACCATCACGCCGATCGGGTCGAGTGCATCGTACAGTGTCTGAGCGATCTGCTGTGTGAGACGCTCTTGGACCTGCAACCGCCGGGCAAATATTTCGGCGATCCGCGCGAGCTTCGAAAGCCCTACGATCCGGCCGCCCTTCGGAATGTAAGCGATGTGGCATTTGCCTACGAAGGGGGCAAGGTGATGCTCACAGACCGACGCTATGGTTATGTCCTTAACGATGACCATTTCGTCGTGCGAATCGCCCGGCAGAGCCTGAATATGTGATTTGGCGTCCTGCCACATACCATCGGTCAACTCCGCGTAGAAATCAGCGACGCGGGCCGGCGTTTTCTGCAGGCCTTCCCGATCCGGGTCTTCGCCCATTCCTTCTAACATCAGCCGAACTCCGTCAGCGATCTTTTTTAAGTCGACCTTGCCGGTCGTTTCATTAGACATAATTTAACTTCCTAGGCAACTGCCTTTTCCGAAATGCCGTATTCGGCAAACTGCGAAACTGCTGCTTCGCGAACAGAGTGAAATGTCGTTTTATGCTCAGTTGCTGCCGCTTTGACCTGATCGTATTCCGGCATTATATTGACGACACGGCCCTTGTGTCTAGCAATCTTGATATCGATATCGCCATAAACAGTAGCGACCGTTATCGTCTTGCGCTCGAGGCACTCGCGTTCGACGCTGCGGACGCGGATACCGATGGTGGTCGTTTCATTGTAAAGAAGTTCGGTGAGTGAACGCCGATGCTCGCGATCGCAAAGGATCGACACCATCGTGGCAGGACGGTTCTTTTTCATCTGGATCGGCGTAAACCAACAGTCCAGTGCCCCGATCTCGAAAACTCGCTCCATCACATATCCGAGGATCTGGGGCGAAATATCGTCGATATTCGTTTCGATCACCAATAATTCATCGGTCGCGCCCGACTCTCCCGTCGACGCAACTTCAGAGTCGCCGACCATTATCCGCAAGGCGTTCGGAAACCCTTCGTATTGCCGCGTCCCCGCTCCATAAGCGGTGACCGCAACCGACATTTCCGGCACCCGACCGTAGGTGTCACAGACCGTCGAGATGATCGCGGCTCCGGTTGGCGTCATAAGTTCGCCTTCGATCTCGGTCGAGTAGATCGGCACTCCGGTCAGAAGTTCGGCAACTGCCGGCGGCGGGATCGGAAATTTTCCGTGGGCCATCTGTGCAAATCCGCTGCCAACGTGGACCTTCGAGCACGTAAATCGCTCGATCCCCAACATTTCAAACCCAATGCACGAGCCCACTACATCCACGATCGCGTCCATCGCCCCGACCTCGTGAAAGTGAACCTTTCCGACTTCGATGCCGTGGATCTTTGCTTCGGCCTCTGCAAGCCGTGTAAAGATCGCCCTCGAACGCGATTTGACCGAATCTGAAAGATCGGTACGGTCTATAATATCGACGATATTGTGCAAGTGACGATGAACGTGTTCGTGCGGCACCCTTACATCAACGTGCGTCGATGTTATCCCCGAACGGTCGACGGTCGAAACCTCTATATCAAATTCCGAGATCTGTAATTTACGAAGTTCCGTCTTCAGACCCTCAGCGTGCACGCCTGCGGCTATTAATGCCCCAAGGATCATATTTCCGCTTGCGCCGGCAAAACAATCAAAATATAGTGTTCGCATAAAGATACGAGTTTAGCCGTTTCGGACTAAAACAAAAAGTTAAATGAGCTGGTTATGCTACAAAACTAATTATTGCGGCCGTCCGCCAAGGAGTTGTGATTACGATGAAAATGACGCTTAGAACTTTCGCTATATTTTCAATTATCCTTACGCTATCTACGGTAGGGCTGGCCGATATTCGTATTAGGTTTGCACGCGGCCGAACATCGGCGACCGTTACGGGTTCGGTCCGAGCAGGCGGGCGCGTATGCTATGTGGCCGGCGCCCGGCGCGGACAAACCGTAAACGGCGTGTTGAGTTCACGCTCCGGAAAGGTCATTTTTTTCGAGTCCGGTGAGACGAGCTATTCATTTGTAGTTGAGCGAAACGGCGACCAATCGCTGTGCGTCGACAACCTCGGGCGTGCCACCACCTACACGATGACGGTTTCGATCCAATAGCGTCGCTTATGCGGCCTTTTGCCTTCATTCCGTTCAAATGGATATAATTACCGTTTTATCTAGTTGGGGTAATTTGAACGTAATGACAATAACCGAAATAGTTGAACTGCTCAAAGCCACGGTTCGAGACGCGGCGAAAGCCGAATTTGGCATCGATCTGGATCAGATCGTCGTGGAGTTGCCGCCAAAAACGGAATTTGGCGATTTTGCATTCCCTGCGGCGTTTGAGCTAGCAAAACAGATCAAGCAATCGACCGGCGAAAAGCAGAATCCGCGAAACATCGCTGAGTCGCTGCGTACAAAGCTCGATTCCGTCGATATTGTCTGTAATGTCCAGGTCGCCGGGGCCGGCTATCTCAATGTCTTCATCGATCGTAGCAAGTTTATCGCCGACAATCTCGGATCCGATCCGCTACCATCGACGGTCAAAGCCACGGACGAAAACTCCCCGAAGGTCTGCGTCGAACATACTTCGGTAAATCCGAATAAGGCCGCTCATATCGGCCACGTACGAAATTCGGTGATCGGCGACACGTTTCAACGCATACTGAAAGCAACCGGAAAACGTGTCGAAGTTCAGAATTACATCGACAACACAGGCGTCCAGGTGGCAGACGTGGTCGTCGGCTTTATCTACATCGAGAACCGCGATCTGGAGTCGATCAAGGCTCTTGACGCCGATCTGACTGCCGCGGGTAAGAGTTTTGATTACTATTGCTGGGACCTTTACGCCAAAGTCGGCCACGCATATCTAGCTGACGAAGACCTGAAAGCAAAACGTGCGGAAGTGCTTCACGCGGTAGAGGCGGGCGACAACGTAACCGCTGAACTCGCTGATTATGTCGCCACACGAAATGTGCGGTGCATTCTCGACACGATGGAACGACTTTCGATCCGCTACGACCTTTTGCCGCGTGAATCCGAGATATTGCACCTCCAATTTTGGGATAAGGCATTTGAGCAGATGAAAAAGCTCGGCGTGATCCACTTTGAAGCCGAGGGCAAACACGCCGGTTGTTGGGTTATGCCGTGGGAATCGCACACCGCCAGCGACGATCATGAAGCCGACAAGATCCTCGTCCGTTCAAACGGCACCGTGACCTACACCGGCAAGGACATCGCCTATCAAATGTGGAAACTCGGTATCCTCGGGCTTGATTTCAACTATCGCAAGTTTCACACCTACTCAAACGGCCAGGAAGTAGCGATCACGACCGCGGACACGGGCGATGCAAGCATCGAAACGAAATTCGGCGGCGGCGAAACGATCTATAACGTCATCGACACTCGCCAATCGTATCCGCAAGAGGTCGTCAAGAAAGGTGTTGCCGCGATCTCGCCCGAGCGTGGCGAACAGGCAAGCGTTCATCTTGCGTATGAAATGGTTGCGCTCTCGCCCGCCGCGGCACAGGAACTTGGCTTTGTACTGTCTGACGAAGATCGCAAAAGGCCTTTCATCGAAATGAGCGGCCGCAAGGGTCTCGGCGTCAAGGCCGATGACCTGATCGACCGTCTTGAAGCAAACGCCCTGGCCGAAGTCGAATCGCGTCATCCCGAACTGCCGTCAATTGAGAAAATTGAGATCGCCCATCAACTCGCGGTCGGGGCTTTGCGCTATTTTCTACTCAAATTCACTCGAAATACGGTCATCATCTTCGACTTTAAGGAAGCCCTGTCATTCGAGGGTGAAACGGGATGTTTCTGTCAATATTCGGCCGTTCGGGCCAATTCAATTTTCAGAAAGCTCGCGGATATCGGCGAGACTCTCGAAGATTGCCGCAAACGCCTAGTATCGGCCGACACGCTCGACGCAATTCTCGCGGCCGATCCGGCCAGCGATATCTGGTCGATGGCGATACTTGCCTCCCGGCTTGAGGAAACCGTAAATCAGGCGTCCGCCGCCAACGAACCAGCGATACTTGCGAAATATACGTTTTCGCTCGCAAAGGCATTTAACCTCTTCTACCACAATCACAAGATCCTGATCGAGCCCGATCCGCTCAAACGCGCCGTTCTCGTTGTCGTCGCCGATATGGCCCGAAGATCGCTGACCGCGGCGCTTGCCACGCTCGGCATCGAGGTGCCTGAGAAGATGTAGGTTGACAGCCTGTTCGGTTTTCGTTCTAATAGATTTCAATGTTTGAGACACGTATCAAAAGCAACGCGATTTCGGCCAAGTATTCTTGGTGGTGGTATAGCTCGGCGTTTTGCGGGTCTTGAGCGACAGCATTCGCTCGACATTAGACATCGTTTGCGCCGCTTGAGTTGATCGCTCAGGCGGCGTTTTTGATTGTGGAATTAACTCTTGGGACACAGAAATTGCAGCGAAAAGCAATTATTGTCCAATTATATTGATCGCCAATAGCGTCCGGCTTAGTCGAAAGTTTGATCTATCATTTCTACTAGCGAAGGCTAGTGGCAACTTATGAAAACCATCGCAAATAGAACAAAGGTCATACCGGTCGTCGCGACGATGCCCGCCGATCTGCTGACGCCTTTGGCCGTATATTTGAAACTTGCAGACGGAGCGGCAAATTCTTTTCTGCTTGAATCGGTCGAAGGCGGGCGCAACCTTGCACGATATTCCTTTATCGGTGCCGGTGCGAATCGTGTGATGACCGGCGAGGTGTTTGCCGAGCTAAGGGAGCATTTCGCGGAGTACTTCGCCGATCCCGACTCGGAACTTCCGCCATTTATCGGCGGGGCGATCGGCTATCTCGGATTCGAATGCTGCGAATGGTTCGAGCCGACGCTTACCAGCGATCGAGAGAAGGACGCGGCGATGATGATATACGACACAGTCGTCGCATTCGATCACGCAAAGCAGATCGTCAAGATCATCTCTTTGGACTTTGAGGGCGAACCGGCGACGGCTCAACAGCGGAACTCGGAGCTACGTGTCCGTCTGGAAGATCCGAGTTTGCCGAACTGGCCGCCCGTTTACGCAGGCCGTTCTGACGCTGATATTGTAACACCGACGTCCAATTGGGAACGCGAGGCGTTTGAAAACGCTGTCACCGAGATCAAAGAGCTGATCAACGCCGGCGAATGTTATCAGGCAGTGATGTCGCAATGCTTTTCGCGGCCGACATCGGCAAATGCCGTCGCGATCTATCGGGCGATCAGGTCGATCAACCCTTCGCCGTATATGTTTTTGCTCGATATGGGCCATAAACAGGTGATAGGAGCGTCGCCAGAGATGCTAGTGCGATGCGAGGATCGCAAACTCCAATATCGGCCGATCGCCGGCACTCGGCCGCGTGGCAGAACAACTGCCGAGGACGCCGTACTGGCCGACGAAATGCGTCGCGATGCGAAAGAGGTCGCCGAGCACCTTATGCTGGTCGATCTCGGCCGAAACGATCTTGGCCGCGTCGCGGAATTTGGGTCAGTGAAGGTCGATACATTGATGTCGGTCGAGAAATACTCGCACGTACAGCATCTGGTCAGTGCCCTTTCAGCGAATTTAAGAGATGGGCTTGATCGTTTTGACGCTCTCGCGGCCTGCTTCCCCGCCGGGACCGTTTCGGGTGCGCCGAAAGTACGTGCGATCGAGATCATTCGTAAACTCGAGCCGACATCTCGCGGTGTTTACGCGGGGGCGGTCGGTTACTTTGACTATGCGGGCAATATGGACACTTGCATCGCGATCCGCACTATGGTTTTAGAAAATGGCATCGCAAAGATCCAGGCCGGTGCCGGCATCGTCGCCGATTCCGTTCCATCGTCGGAGTTTGACGAGACTGTCAACAAGGCAAAAGTCCTCCAGCGTGCCATCGATATCGCCGAGAGCGGTAAATTGTAATTATGAGCGAGATATTAAAGCACTATACCAACGAATTTCGCTCCGGCCGGGACGTGTCGCCGTATGACGCCGAGGTAGTTTTTGACGAACTCGTCACAAGCATGAACGAAGACGGCCTCACCGGATTACTGGACGCGTGGTCGCGAAAGGGCACGACCGAGGATGAGCTTTTCCGCTTTGCATCGATAATGCGTGGACGAATGAAGCCGCTCGAACACCAGAGTGCCGCTGTTACGGACATAGTCGGCACGGGCGGTAGTCGATCGAAAACGCTTAATGTGTCGACCGCGGCGGCGTTCGTGATCGCGGCCACCGGGACAACGGTCGCAAAGCACGGAAATCGTGCCGCAACATCATCGAGTGGCAGTGCCGACGTTCTGTCTTTGCTCGGTGTCAACGTCGACATCGAGATCGCCGCGACTCGCCGCGATCTTGATGCATACGGTCTATGCTTTATGTTCGCCCCGAGATTTCATTCGCTGTCGCCGATACTTGCTGCCGCTCGGCGGCGCGTCGAAAGGCCGACGATATTTAACAATGTCGGCCCACTATGCAATCCCGCATCGGCATCTCATCACGTGATCGGCGTCTGGGACGCGAGTTTGGTCCGAAAGACGGCACGTGTCCTCACGAGGTTCGGCACGGAACGCTCCTGGATCGTCTTCGGCACCGATGGCCTTGATGAAATATCTCTGAACGCACCGACCAGCGTGGCTGAGGTCGACGGTAGCGGTATACGCGAATTTACCGTGACGCCTTCGGATTTCGGCATTAGTTCGGTCGCCGGTGACCTGCCGATGAACTGTACGGTCGAGCAAAGCGCAAAGATCATAGTGTCCGTTTTGTCGAACGAACTTATTGATCGTGACGCCGAAAAGCTCATACTTATTAACGCGGCGGCCGCGGTCTACGTCTCGGGAGGCTCCGATTCGCTCACTGATGCATATGAAATCGCCCGCGCGTGTATCCGCAACGGTTCGGCACTCAGCAAACTCCGTCAGATCTCTGAGGTAAGCCTATGAAGGGTACATTTCTCGATAAAGTAATAGAGGAATCGCGCAAGCGAGTTGCCGTCAGATCACGCGAGACCGATATGCGTAAGGTCAGAGGTGAAGCTGAGGTTATCCGAGGCAAGGCGGCACCACACGCATTTTATGCAGCGA
The DNA here is from genome assembly GCA_016720705.1 of Chloracidobacterium sp. Classification (NCBI taxonomy): domain Bacteria; kingdom Pseudomonadati; phylum Acidobacteriota; class Blastocatellia; order Chloracidobacteriales; family Chloracidobacteriaceae; genus Chloracidobacterium; species Chloracidobacterium sp. The sequence goes on from JADKKB010000002.1 coordinate 23,064, forward strand.
TCGCTCGGGCGGGCAGAATTAACATCATTGCGGAGTTCAAGCGTGCGTCGCCGTCGAAAGGAGTTATTAATGATCGGATCGGCGTTTGCGAGACCGTGCAAGCCTACGAACGCGGCGGTGCGGCAGCGATCTCGGTTTTGACCGAACCCGAGCATTTCAAGGGTTCACTCGACGACCTCGCCATCGCTCGTGCATCAGTCTCGCTACCTTTGCTCCGCAAGGATTTTTTAGTAGATGAATATCAGATCCACGAGGCAGCGATCTGTGGTGCTGATGCCGTCCTACTGATCGTCGCTGCACTTTCGGAGGTCGAACTTCAGCGTATGCTGGCTACGGCAGATGGACTCGGTATGGACGCGATCGTCGAGGTTCACACGGCAGAAGAATTAATGATGGCTAACAATGTCGGGGCGAAGATCGTGGGCGTCAATAATCGCGACCTTCAGACGCTGGCCGTATCACTCGACGTGGCGCGCAACTTGATCAAAGAACGGCCCGGCAACGCCCTGATGATCGCCGAAAGCGGTTTGTCATCGCGCTCCGAGATCGACGAACTTCGCAGTCTTGGCTACGACGGCTTTTTGATCGGCGAAACACTTATGCGATCCGGCGACCCCGCTGCCGCGTTGGAGGAGTTGGCGTGAAAAAGCCGCATTTAAGATATAAGGATCAGACGCGTCGGGAGCGTACGTGGACGATACACTTCATTTCGGTTATGAAGTTCGTAAAAGCCGCGGTACTGGTCGCGATCGGCGTAAAACTGCTCACATTAGTCAATCGAGACGTGCACGAATGGGCGACGGATTTCGTTTCGCGTCACGGTATCGACGCTGCAAATCGTTTTGTTGACGCGACTCTTGATAAACTTACCGGTTTCGGCAACAAACAGATCGCCACCTTCAGCACCGTTGCGTTCACATACTCCGGCCTTTTAATGACCGAGGGCATTGGACTTTGGTTACAGAAACGGTGGGCTGAGTACTTGACCGCATTTGCGACCGCGTTGCTAATACCGATCGAGCTATACGAACTGTACGAGCGGTTCACCTGGGTGCGGATCGCGATACTTGGATTGAATGTCTTTATTGTTTGGTATCTCGTAACCCGTTTGAAGGACGAGAAAAAGGATTATGCCGCCGAGGCAACGGAGAACATTGACGCGTCAGGCACGAGGGTCAAGATCTGCGGCATTACAGACCTTTCGGATGCACTAAACGCATTGGAATGCGGTGCAGATGCGATCGGATTCAATTTTTATAAGGGCAGCAAGCGATATATTTCGCCAAGCGACGCCGAGGCGATCGGCGAGAAGTTACCGTTGACGGCGGAAAAGATCGGCGTTTTTGTAAATGCAGATTGCGAGAAAATAGTCGAAATTCAGAAAATCGTACAACTTGACGCGATCCAGTTACACGGTGATGAGAGTCCCGAGTTTATCGCCAAGCTACGAGCATTATCGGATGCCGCAATAATCAAAGCGTATAGGATCGGGTCCGACTTCGATCCGAACGATGTACTGGAGTTCAAGGCTGACGCGATCTTGCTGGATGCGTATTCGGAAAGTGAACGCGGGGGCACCGGGAAAACGATCGATCTGGCAATAGCCAGGCGAATTGTCGAAATTGCGGATCGAGTTTACCTCGCGGGTGGCCTCACCGCCGAGAACGTCTCCGACGCGATCCGGGCAGTTCAGCCATTTGCGGTCGATGTAGCGAGCGGTGTCGAATCAGCACCCGGGAAAAAGGATCATAAAAAGGTCGCGGCGTTTATCAATGCCGCCAAGGACGCACTATGAATCACGAGATGAATTACGAGCCAAATGAAAAGGGCTATTGGGGTGAATACGGCGGCCGATTTGTCCCCGAGACGCTGGTCGCCCCGCTAGATGAATTGGTCTCGGCGTATTACGGGATTCGCGACGACGCCGAATTCCAAGCTGAATTCATCGACCTGCTGAAAAATTATGTCGGCCGGCCGAGCCCTCTGTATTACGCAAAACGTCTGAGCGAAGAGCTCGGCGGTGCCAAGATATATCTCAAACGCGAAGACCTCAATCATACCGGTGCACACAAGATCAACAACTGCATCGGCCAGATCCTACTTGCCCGCAAGATGGGCAAACGCCGGATCATCGCCGAGACCGGTGCCGGACAGCACGGCGTCGCAACCGCTACCGTATGCGCGTTATTCGGCTTGGAATGCGTTGTCTATATGGGCACCGAAGATATGCGGCGGCAGGAAGTTAATGTATTTAGAATGCGATTGCTCGGGGCTGAGGTCCGCGCAGTCGATTCCGGCTCCTGCACGCTCAAAGACGCAATAAACGAAGCGTTACGCGATTGGGTCACCAATGTTGACACGACGTATTACCTGCTCGGGTCGGCCCTTGGCCCGCACCCGTACCCGCTGATGGTACGTGATTTTCAGAGCATAATCGGACGTGAAGCACGCCACCAGATAATCGAACAGGAAGGCCGACTGCCTGATCTACTGATGGCCTGTGTCGGCGGCGGATCCAATGCGATCGGGCTCTTTCATCCGTTCCTAAAGGACGACGTGCGGATGATCGGTGTCGAGGCAGGCGGACGCGGGATATCGCTCGGTGATCACGCCGCGAGATTTATGACCGGCGGCAAGATTGGCGTTCTTCAGGGTACCAAGAGCTATTTGTTGCAAAATGACGACGGGCAGATCGCATTGACGCACTCGGTGTCGGCAGGGCTTGATTACGCGTCGATCGGACCGGAACACGCGTTCCTGCACGACGTAGGGCGAATAGAATACGTCTCTGCGTCCGATGCTGAAGCCCTTGCGGCGTTTAAGCGTTTGTCGGAAACCGAAGGCATCATCCCCGCATTGGAATCGTCGCACGCGATCGCACACGCGATCAAGATCGCCCCCGGACTGAGTCAGGATCAGACTATGATCGTCAACCTATCCGGCCGCGGCGACAAGGACATAAACACCGTGCAGGGCGAACTAAATAACGCGGAGAGTACCTCCGGCAAGGAGTGTGTTTAAGATATGAGTCGCATTACCGACAGATTGGTCGAGGCAAAGCATCGCGGCGGCGGCTTCATTCCGTTCGTCACGGCCGGTGATCCCGATTTCGCGACTTCCCTCGCAATTATTCAGAAACTCGCCGAACTCGGCGCCGACGTTATCGAACTCGGCGTTCCGTTCAGTGACCCGATGGCCGACGGTCCGACGATACAGCGGTCATCCGAACGCTCGCTTAAGGGCGGGATGACGCTGGCAAAAGTTCTTACACTGGCTGCGGAGTTTCGAAAGCAGAGCGACGTTCCGCTCGTCCTATTTAGCTATTTCAACCCGATAATGAATTACGGGCTTGAACGCTTTACGGTCGAGGCCGCCGAGTGCGGCGTCGATGGTGTTCTATTGACTGATGTCATTGAGGACGAGGCGGCGACTATCGCGACTCGATTTGACAGAGTCGGCATTGACCTTATATCACTCGTCGCTCCGACAACGACGGACGAAAGGCTCGAGGCCATCTGCGGGCGTGCTCGTGGATTTATATATGCGGTGTCGCGGGCCGGAGTGACCGGTGCCCGGCAAGATATCAGCAATAGTGCCGAAGACTTGGTCAAACGAGTTCGGGCATTTACGGATCTGCCGATCGCCGTCGGATTCGGCATTTCGACACTCGGGCAGGTCGAAGAAGTATGTCGGTTCGCCGATTCAGCGGTGGTCGGGTCGGCAATAGTTGCCGAGATCGAACGCTCCATCTCCGCGAACGACACTATCCCAATAGTCGACAGTTTCGTGCGTTCGATACTGCCGCAATTTGCAAAAACAGGTGCCGAAAACTAAAGTTGTAGTTTTGCGGCCGTAACAGGTTGGTCAATATATGCTTATCGTAATGAAGTCCGGTGCATCTGCATCGGAAATTGAAAAAGTTTTAGAGGTTATCGACGCACTGGGCTACCGGGCTCATTCGCTGCCCGGAGCTAATCGTACCGCGATCGGCGTCACCGGCAATCCGGGTGCGATCGATCCATCGCATTTCGAAAACCTTGCCGGCGTTGCTCAGGCTATCCGCGTCACGCAACCCTACAAGCTCATCTCGAAAGATCTGCGGCCTGAAAAGTCTGTGATCAAGGTCGGGACCGCGACCATCGGCGGCAGCGAACTGGCGATGATCGCCGGGCCGTGCGCTCTCGAAAATCACGAGCAGGTATTCTCCACCGCCAAGATCGTTGCCGAGAGCGGTGCCAAGTTTTTTCGCGGCGGCGCCTACAAACCGCGCACGTCGCCATACGCATTTCAGGGCCTCGGTGTAGACGGGCTCAAAATGATGACTGAGGTGCGTGAACAATATGGCCTCAATATTGTCACCGAAGCAATGGACGAGCAGGGCGTCGACGCAGTTGAGAAATACGGCGACTGCATCCAGATCGGTGCCCGTAATATGCAAAATTTCTCGCTGCTCAAATATGTCGGTCAAACGAGAAAGCCCGTTTTGCTCAAACGCGGGCTATCGGCAACGCTCGAGGAATTTCTGCTTGCTGCCGAGTATATTATGGCCGAGGGCAACTACGAAGTGATCCTTTGCGAACGCGGCATCCGAACATTTGCTACGCACGCCAGAAACACCTTGGATCTGTCGGTGGTGCCGGCGGTACATCGCATCTCGCACCTTCCGATCATTGTCGATCCGTCGCACGGCACAGGCCGTAATTATATGGTTGAGCCGCTCGCTCGAGCGTCGGTTGCGGTCGGCGCGGACGGACTGATCATCGAGGTGCATCCGTGTCCCGAGGATGCCCTTTGCGACGGAGCACAGGCATTGACGCCCGGTCAGTACCTCCACCTGGTGGAACAAGTGCGGCGGATCTATGAGGTGACGGCTGATAACTCGGTCGCTCAGACATCTAGTTAACAATAATTTTATCGGTCACCTATTTCGGTGGGCAGACACCGTCCGGACAAAAAAAGGTCAGCATATACTCCCGCAGTATATGCTGACTCTTTTTAATAACTCGCGCCCGAAGCCTTTTGCCTATTTGGCCGGGCGGAGTTTCAACAGACCATAAAACTGTATATAACCGCTGGCCATCGCTGAGACGATGAGCAACGTCAACGGCACGTACCTCAGCACATCGGGTAACAGCACGCCGATACTCTGGCGAAACGCAAGACCTGCGGTCAGGCCGATGGCCATAATGCCGATCCTGCCAATGATCCATTTCGAAAACGACGGCGGTTCCGCCTCGGTTGGCAGAAAATATGGCAAGACCAAGACCATCAGCATTGTGATCGACATCAAAAGTGTATCGAATGCAAATATCCGGGCACTCTGGCCAAACTCCAGTGCTAGAAAAAACAACACAAATGTCGTGTCGATCGAGAATGTCGTTCCTGCGGGGATGCCGTTGTTTCGTGTCATATTAGTTGGTCTCGCGTGATTGTTTTTATAGTTTGGTAAAAGGCTGCTTTTCCGAATTATTTAACCTTGCTGAACTGCTGATATGCGACTCTGAAAAGTTCCGACAGCGCCTCAGCAGTCTCAGGCGACAGTTTCCGGTCAGCCCGCAGGTGAGCCTCAACGATCTCAGGCGTCGCCTCGTGCGGATAATAGATCACAGGCTCGACAGACTCGTCAGCGTGTCTCATCAGACGATCGACCGGCATATCCAGCCATTGTGTCAGCCGGGCAATATTATCGGCATCGGGGCGACCGGTTCCGTTCTCGATACGTGAGAGAGTCGAGGCCGAAACTTCCGTAAGATCAGCAACATCACGCAAGCTGAGCTTGAGCTCTTCGCGATGACGTTTGATCGCACGTCCGAGTTCGACGGTGTTGATTAAGCTTTCATTTTTGAATCCCATAGTTTTATTTTTCCTCCATGATTTTGACGTTCCATCACTGGACTTGTCATTTCATAGATAAAACATAACACATCATATTTTTGAATGCAACACCTCGTTTCACACTTGCAACATTTTTATTTTACGTCTATACTGTTTCATAGATGGCACGTCACCCAGAGTTACGTTTCATCACCTTGATACTAATACTGAGTCGCGACGGCCTGTTTGCGGCGAACAGAGGTGGGATCGGAAATGCGTATGTGGCTGAAAGCAGGCAGCAGCCATTGCAGGATTATCGCTGATCCGATCGAACCTGAAAGCACACTAGGAGAAATTTTAATGAAACCGAACAAACTTCAAGACACCATAACCACCACAGTCGAGGAATCGACCATAGCCCCGGCCACCGCCTCGAGTAATGTCGTCGATTTTGCATCGACCCTGCGCGAGTTGCGTCAGAGTGTGGATCCGATGATGATCCGCCAGCGTGCGGCCCATCGGGATAACCGCGGCAATACGCAGATGGTCGACTATGTCGAATGGCATACCGTAGCCGACATCCTCGACGAGCACGCCGCTAACTGGGAACACACTGTAAAGGACATCAGACAGTTGGGCGAGATAGTCGCGGTCACGGTAGCCATTACGATCGACGGCGTCACACGCGAGGGGATCGGCACTGGCCGCACGGGCAGTGAGACCGGGATCAAAAAGGCAGAGCACGACGCACTTAAACGCGCGGCGGTAAAGTTCGGCGTTGCACGCGAACTGTACAAACGCGAGTTTGACGCTTTCGAACCCGTTGACACGACCGCCTTGGCCGAAATGAGCGAGGCACGTCCGATCAGCGATCCGATCGCAAGAACCCTCGGTGATATGGTCACGGCGAAACAATTGGGTATGATCCGGGCGATCTCCCGCGAAGGTGGACTGGATGCATCGGCCGAATGTATGTCGAAATTCGGATGTAGGGTCGATGAACTCTCGAAACGGGCGGCATCCGAGATGATCGACCACCTCCAGTCGCTCCAGCGTGGCGAGCAGGCGGCGGCGATGCCGATGCGGCGTGCAGGATAACAACACTCGTGTTTTAGGTTGTTTTGGATCGTGAATTGACCCGTCCCGCTTTTCTCCATGAAGCCGGAATATCTCTCACCTCGATCCAAAACTCACTCGGAGCGGCGGCAGATGCTATGTGCAACTGCCGCCGCTTTTGGATTACTTCGCCGAGCATCGACGGAAAAAGGCACGAAAGCCGGAAATGCTAATTCCCTATCCTTCGTGCCTTTAATCTATCGTTCGCCGACGAGACTAGGCCCTTGTGCCGATGAACGTCAGCGGTTCAGGGACGATCGGAGCCGATAAAGTCCCGGTCATTGAGTCGCCATCCACCTTGCCGGCAATTGTAAATTCGAGCGGTTGGCCCTGCATTTCAGCGATCGCGGTTGCCCACAGCTTATTGCCGGTCATCTTACCGTTGCTGATAGTGCCGTCGCCAAACATTGTTTCCAGGACTCCGGTGAGCAGATCACCGCTTTGCTCTACGGTCAACGAGACCGGCAATTTCTGGCCCTGAAAATCTATCGAAAGATCCCAGTCGCCGGCTGCGTTTGCCGGTTCGTCGAGGGCGTCATTATTGTATTTACCGATATCCTGAGCGTTGCCGTCGGTGTCAAAGACTTCGACCGAAGTTGCGAATCCGGAGGCTTGCGGCAGGACCTCTTCGGCATCGCCGACGATCACGATCGCCACTTCGTCCGGGCGAATATGTTCCTTTGCCACGCGTAAGACGTCATCGACCGTTACAGCGTCGATATGGTCACGGTAGGTTTGCAGATAATCTTCCGGCAAGTTGTAAAGGTGCTGATTGACGATCAGGTTTGTCAGTCCTTCCTGTGTTTCGGCCCGGATCGGGAATACTCCGGTCAGGAAATTCTTGGCGTCGGCGAGTTCGTCATCGCTCACCTTGTCCACACGGATCCGGTCAAGTTCGTAGAAAAACTCCTTGAGCGATTCGCCGGTTACGGCAGTTCGAACCTCGGCGGTCGCCTCTGCCTCACCGGCCAGCTTTTTATATTCCATCCGCGTATAGGCACCGTAGGTATAGCCCTTTTCCTCACGCAGATTCATAAATACACGCGAGGACGCACCGGCACCGAGCACCTGATTCATCACGATCAGCGGAAAATAGTCCGGATGATCGCGCGACACGCCGAGATTTGCGATCACGATATTCGACTGCGCCGACCCCGGACGGTCAACGACCGTTAAAGTTCGGTCAGTCCGCATCGGTGGTGCCGGAAAGTCATTTGTACACGGCGTTCCGGGTTGCCAGTCACCGAATAATTCCGTGATCTCAGCGATCAGTTCGTCACGCTTGACGTCGCCGACCACGATGAACATTGCGTTGTTCGGGATAAACTGCTTGGCATGGAATTCGGTCAACATCTCGCGTGTCAGCTTTTCGACATCCGCTGCCTTTGGCGAGATCTTCGAATACGGGTGATCGCCATAGACAAGGCGGCCGACCTGTTCCCCGGCGAGAAATCCGGGCTGTGAACGCTGGAATTTGAGATTTTCGATCGTATTTCGGCGATAGAGGTCGAGTTCCGTTTCGGGAAACACGGGCCGCAGAGCCACCTCGGCCATCAGATGCAGAATGTCTGAGCTATACAGTGACAAACTCGATGCCGCTAAGACCGTAAAGTCGTCCGACGAACTCGCTGAAATGCTTGCTCCCAATCTCTCCGTCTTTTCGGCTAACTGAAGACTCGTGTATTCGGCGGTTCCCTCGGTCAAAAGCGATGTCATTGCGGACGTGAGACCTGTCGAATCCTCCGGATCATTTACGTCACCGCTATGAAACGCAAGGCGGTAGCTCACCAGCGGCAGTCGCTCGTGTTCGAATATTACCAGTCGTAAACCGTTATCAAGGGTCGTCTGAAACGGCCTCGGTATCTCAAATGAGATCGGCTCGAGCGGTGCTGGCGGTGAATTTCTGAAGTCGTTGGTCATATATTCTCTTAGGCTTCTATGCCTTTACGGCGGGGACTACATCAAGCAATGCTCGATTGTCGGTGTTCAAATAGTGGGCTGCGGCCATCCGTATCTGTTCGGCCGTCACGGAAAGGAGTTCGTCCAGTTCGGTGTTGATAAGTGTCGGATCGCCGTCATACAGGGCATATTCAGCTAGTTGCTGTGCCCGCGACATTGATGACTGGCGATGTCGAACCGAGTCGTTCAAGAGCTGATTCTCGATCTTTTCCATCTCCTCGGCCGACGGGCCGTGGGTAGCAAGGCTTTGGATCTCTTCCATTATATTCTCGCGGATCCGGCTCAGGTCTTCCTCGGGCTTCGGGATCGCACCGATAAAGATGCTGGACGGTCCACGTCGTTCGTCCGTAAATCCAAACAGCTGAATGACGGATTCCGAGCCTTTCACCAATTTTTGATATAGCCGTGAGCTTTCGCCGTCGTAGAGCACCTTTCCGGCGAGATAGAGTGCGTTGAATTCGGGGGTTCGCCGCTCAGGTATCTTCCATCCGATCAGAAATGCCGGAAACGGAGCAAGCTTGTCTTCCCATTCACGATAGGTGGACGCGACCTCGGCCGGTTCACTCACGTCCAGAGCAGGCGGCAGCGGTTGCGATGCGATATCGCCGAAATATGTCTCGATCAAACCTTTTGCGATTTCGGGGTCAAACGCACCCGAAAGTGCGATCACTGCGTTATTTGGAGCGTAATATACCCGAAAGAAATCCTGCACGTCCTCGACCGTCGCATCATCCAGATGTTCCATCGAGCCGATCGTCGAGTGCGAATTGGCAAAATTTTGAAAGATCATTTCATTGATCAGGTCAAATATCTGCCCGTAAGGCTGGTTATCATACCTCAGCCGCTTCTCTTCCTTTACCGCTTCGCGTTGGTTGTCGAGGTTTTCTTGGGTAACCGCAAGCGAGCGCATTCTGTCCGATTCCAGCCACAGAGCGAGCGGCAATTGGCTTGCCGGCAGCGTCTCGTAATAATTCGTACGCTCGCTCGAAGTCGTGCCGTTCATCGTGCCGCCGGCCTTCATCACGTACTGGAAATGTCCCGCCTTGGGCACATTTGCCGAGCCCTGGAACATCATATGTTCGAACAGGTGAGCAAAGCCCGTGCGGCCATCGCGTTCGTTCCGCGAACCAACATTGTAATAGACGGCAACTGAAACGACCGGGATCGCATTATCAGGATTTAAGACGACCCGCAGGCCGTTCTGCAGCGTATAATCCTCGATCTCGAGCGAAGTTAATTTGAAAGTCTCTGTCATAAGATTCACTGTTTTTATGAGAACACTTTGACGTCCAAAAATCAACGAACGAAAATTTTCGAAAACACCTCAGTATCCGCACTCCGGGGTGCCGTTCGCATCAGACTCCACTTCGCCGGCGATACTTTAGTACAACTTTTCCTGCCGATCTGAATCTAATAACTATAACCACACGAAATATAAACTTGACCGGCACGATAGTGAGTTGCTTAAGGCATTTTACGTTGGATGAACTCTAAAACTATGATCTCGGAAATTATACAATCACCTCCACCTAATCGTTTTATCGGACTTATCCCTTCGGTAGTAAAGGCGGCCGACGCCAAGCTACCTACGAAATACGGCGAATTTCGCATCGCCGGTTATCGCTCATTGACGAGTGACGAAGAATTCGTCGTTGTTTACAAGGGCGAGCTTCGTACAGAGGATGCTCTTCCCGTTCGTATCCACTCGCAGTGTATGACGGGAGATGTCTTTAACTCGGCGAAATGCGATTGCGGCGAACAACTTGATCTGGCAATGGAACGCATCGCCCGCGAAGGCCGCGGTGTGATCGTCTATCAGCAGCAGGAAGGCCGCGGCATCGGAATCATAAACAAGATCCGGGCGTATGCTCTTCAGGACCAAGGCGCCGACACGATCGAGGCCAATGTTCAACTCGGACTCGATATCGATGCCCGGCGCTACGAGCAATGTGTCGAGATCTTACGCGATCTAGGGCTTCGACGGGTCAAGGCAATGACAAATAACCCCGAAAAGATCCAAGCTATGCGCCAGGGCGGCATCGAAGTCGCGGAACGCGTGGCGACAGAGATCGAACCTTCGAAAGACACACAAAAATATCTTAGCGTTAAGAAGTTTCAGATGGGTCACTTGCTCAGTCTCGTGACGTCGTAAGCACGTAACCGCAAGGGTAAGCATTCCAGGCCGCAGTCGAACACAGCGTTCGGCTGCGGCATTCTCGTTTGATGGTAGTTTTCGCTCTGACACCAACCGGCGAATATGACCTTGATTATGCAGAGCTCTATAATTGCGAGGGTGAGAGAGTCACAGTTGCCGGGCCGTCGTATTAGGATATAATTGATAAAAACGCTTAACGCTCACCAAATATATGAATAATCAACATCCAACTGACGCTGAACTTGATCAACAAGTTAAAGAGGAATTTGCCGAAGAAGGCCGTGTCAACGAAGGCTCTCAGGAGCAGCTTTTAGAAAAACTCGCAGATTATACGGATCGCTCGCCCAAACTATCCGGCGGCGACATTGACGCTGCCTGGGAAGACTCCGACGTCGGCGAAGAGTCGGTCGGCGGCGGCAACCCGACACCCGACCAGAGCGTCGTAGAAGAGTTGGGTGAAGCTATGGGCATCACCTATCAAGACAACGAACCGCTCGGCACCGAAAAAAAACTCGAACGCCGCGACGAAGACCGCTGGGAACTAAACCCCGCCTCCGCCGAAGACTTCGGGGATAACGAATAGCGGTTGTCTGTCAGAACCGGGAGCCATAGCGACCGGGTTCTTTTCATCCGCTCCGTTCCGGCAAACGCGAACGCCAAACCCCTGTCAGAACCGGGAGCCATAGCGACTGGGTTCTTTCCCTTTCCGCCACGCCCTCGCCGCATCTTCACGCACCGACCACACGCTCGTTAACACACGATGCATGATCCGCCCGATATCGTCCGTGAGGCGCTCGATCAGCAGATGAATGTGATCGGTCATCAGGCAGTATGCGTAAAGATAGAATGGCAGCTTTGTCTTCTGTGCAGCGAACAGCGCAACGGACTTCCGATAGTCCTCCGGCGAATGACAAGATGTCCCTCCGATCCACCCCTCTCGTCGTCACATGATAAAGCCCGCCCTCGACCCCGATCCTCGCTTTCCTCGCAATTTGCTCGATGATACTATCCCAACCAAATGAGAACCTCAATCGAGAATCGACAAATTAGCAGGCGTGACCCCGATTGCTCTTGTTGCCCTTTGATGCGGATCTGCTGCTGAACGTGATCGAACAGGTATTCGAAATGGAGAGAGAGAATTTCTTCGGATCCGGAAAGAATAAGCGTATCATTACCGCAAAGGAGGTGTTCATACTGATCGGCAAGGAATCAGGTGCGACCATCACCGAGATGTCCGGGATCGTCGGCCTCGACCAGTCAAACGCCGGCCGCCGATTCGACGCCGCGAGACAGAAATGCAAGACCGATCCGGAGTTCGAAAGCACATGGAAGAAAGTTCAGGAGAAGTACAAACAGAGAATCGCACTATCGCATGTCTGATGCTATGAAGTGTTGACCTCGCGGGAGTCGAGTTTTTGTGTAAACTCGAATTCTGACAAAAGAATAACAACCCGCGAGATCAACAATGGCAGTATACATTGGGGTTGACTTTCATCCATATGAGCAGACGCTTGCTTTTGTGGATGAAGCGGATGGAGAGATCAGATATAAGCGGTTTCTTCATAGCGATAAGGCGGGGATAAAGGCGTTTTACCGCAAGTGCGGAAAGGACGCGGTTATTGGAACGGAGGCCACGGGATCGCTGTGGTGGTTTGAGAAGTTGCTCTTTGACAATGGAATGACGCTCAAGATCGGAGACCCTAGGATGATCCGTCGAGCAGCATTATCGAGACACAAGAACGACCACAGGGATGCGGAGACGATCCTGGATCTATTGATGCAGGACATTTCCGGCGATCACGCCGAGGAACGAGCAGAGCCGGGAGATGCTCGATCTGCTGAACTATCGTCACTCTTTGGTGAGCAAGCGGACATCGGTGGTGAATCAGCTGCAGGCGTTCGCACGATCGAAGGGCTTGCCACGGTTCCGTTTGCCGGCGGTAAAGGCGAGAAAGAAGATCGAGGAGGTTGAGACGACACAGGTCGAGCGGCTTCTGGTCAGCTCTCGATTTGTTCTTTGCGACGAGCTGACACGCCAGATCAAGGCCGTGGAGGCGAGGCTCGAGGAAGAGGCGAATAAGGAAGAGCGTGCTCAATTGCTAATGACATCCCGGGATCGGGCTGATCAACGCCATGGCACTTATTCACACGCTCGGCGATGTTCGACGCTTTCGCCGTAAGGAAGAGGTCGTGGCATTTGTAGGACTCGACCCGCTCGAGAAAAGCTCGGGCGAGACGAGGCGGATCGGTTCGATCAGCAAGCGAGGTTCGCGGCTCGCAAGGTACCTGCTCGGGCAGGCAGCCCAGGCAAGTCGCGATAAGAAGATACGGAAGTTCTATTCCGAGGTTAGCCGTCGTAGAGGCCGCCCGAAAGCAAAAGTTGCAGCGGCCCGTAAGCTTCTGATTAACTGTTATGTCATGCTTCGTGATGGCATCAGCTACGAGGAGTTTACACGGCGGGGCGAAGTTGGTTTGTACGAGGGGTCAGGAGAGGTGACGGGGAAACCCGCTCAGTCTCTGAAGGTCTGATGGTACGGCCAGCCATCTCGATATAGTTCGAGATGAGCCGATCAGGTTTCATGTAGCCAGCCGCTCGAACGAAGCTGTGCACGAATAGATGATGGCATTCGCTAATTACAGCGGTGCGTATCTGAAAGAATCTAACTAATAATGGAGGCGCCGGTTGTTCTCTTTTGTCACCCAATCAAACGCACCAACCGCATCCAAAAGATGCCACAATACCCGTGCGCTTGACTTGAGTACTTACTTCATAGATGACCCCGATCGCTTAGGGATCGGGCTGATCAACGCCATGGCACTTATTCACACGCTCGGCGATGTTCGACGCTTTCGCCGTAAGGAAGAGGTCGTGGCATTTGTAGGACTCGACCCGCTCGAGAAAAGCTCGGGCGAGACGAGACGGATGGGTTCGATCAGCAAGCACGGTTCACGGCTTGTGCGGCATTTGCTAGGACAAGCCGCTCAAGCGTGCCGTGATAGACGGATCAGACAGTTCTATCTTGAGGTTAGCCGCCGGAGAGGCCGCCCGAAAGCAAAAGTTGCAGCGGCCCGTAAGCTTCTCATTAACTGTTATGTCATGCTTCGTGACAATATCAGCTACGAGGAGTTTACACGGCGGGGCGAAGTTGGTTTGTACGAGGGGTCAGGAGAGGTGACGGGGAAACCCGCTCAGTCTCTGAAAGTCTGATGGTACGGCCAGCCATTTTCGAGTAGTCGGAAATGAGCCGATTCGGTTTCATGTAGCCAGCCGCTCGAACGAAGCTGTGCACGAATAGATGATGGCATTCGCTAATTACAGCGGTGCGAGTTTGAAAAGAATCTAACTAATAATGGAGGCGCCGGTTGTTCTCTTTTGTCACCCAATCAAACGCACCAACAGCATCCCAAAGATGCCACAATACCCGTGCGCTTGACTTCAAGGGTTACTTCAAAGATGACCCCCGATCGACTTTTTTAGATTGGGAGCGTTCCGGGGCATTTCACAGAAAAAGGGAAATACGTTGAATGCACTTGACATAATGTCAGGGGGGGGATAGAGTGTCGGTGTCTAAACGAGACACACATATCCCCGGCGCCGCTTAACCACATAAGGAGTGCTGTATGTCCAGATCCTCACGGCCCGAAGAAGCGAAACAGGCTTCAAACTCTGAAATAAATGCGTCCGCAGATACGGGTATCGTCAAGAGACCGTTTGGTCAATGGTGGAAGATCGGCATTATCGCCTTTCTGGCGATCGGCGTTTCGGGTGCTGTTCTGAAATACCTTGACGAGGATGCAAGCAGGCAAAAGCTTATTCCGGCAAAGGATCGCTCGGCCCTCTCGAGCATCAATCCGTTCATACCGGCACCGACGGCGACACCGACGCCGCAATTGTCGAAAGAGTACATCTACGCGGGCAGTCGAATGCTTGCGGTGGCCGATGCCAATGCCAACGAGACGCCGCCGGCTGATCTGGCCGTATGGCGGCCTTCGAGCGGTGTCTGGTATGTGTACAATCTGGTGACGACGGCGTGGACATCCTACACTTGGGGCAACAGTTCGGACATTCCTGTCCAAGGCGACTTTGACGGCGACGGCAAGACGGACTTTGCGATCTATCGCCCGTCGGACAACAACTGGTGGATCACTACTTCGAGTAACAGTAGTTACTATTCGACAACGTTTGGAGCAAGCGGCGATGTTCCCGTTCCGGCGGACTATGACGGCGACGGCAAGACCGACATTGCGGTATTTCGCCCCGGATCGTCGAATGCCAATTGGTACGTCTATCAGTCTTCGACAAGCTCGACCGTGCAGACGCAATACGGCCTTTCGACCGACAAGCCCGCTCCGGCTGATCTGGACGGCGACGGCAAGGCCGACCTGACGGTCTGGCGTCTGAGCAACACGACCTTTTACACACTACGGAGCAGCGACACTACCACCCAATCGGCAGTAATGTCATTCTCAGGTTACACGCTCACCTCGGGCGACAAGGTCGTCTCAGCCGACTTCGACGGTGACGGCAAGGCCAATTACGCAATCCGCAGCGGATCAAGCTGGCTGATGCTGGATTCGGCGTTCGCCAATATGACGGTCGTCACACCGAGCGGCGACCAATCCTCAGACATCCCTGTCCAAAACGACTTCGACGGCGATGGCAAGGTCGATATCGCTGTCTGGCGGGACTGGTACATACGCAAATCGGGATCGTCCAACGCCCTCCGCGAAGAAGCCTGGGGCACCTCCGGCGATACACCCGTCCCATCACTCTGGAGAAGATAAAGGAGGCTCTCAATGAAAAAACTCACACTCTCAATCATCATCCCAATAATTGCGATCCTTCTTCTTGTCTCTACCGGTTTGCCACAAGAGAAGACTGCGATAAGTGTCGATCAATCTCTTAAAAGCAACGGTCGGGTCAATCCGGTCTCGCTCGCTCTAGAAATGCAGATTCCGCTGGCCGCCTATCCAGGCAGGGGAATGGGCCTCCCTGTCGGTTTAAGCTATTCGTCTAAGCTCTGGAGGATGTCAAGTCGGATTAGCTATCCGAATTCTCCTAATCCTTCGGGTTGTCATTCTGTTAGCGCGGCGGAATATAGTGAAACTTCGGCATCTGGGTGGACTTCGACTCTTAGTGTTCCGTACATGGAATATACCGGAGTAGATAATCTATACAATTTTAATGGAGATCCCGCGGGCGATTCAGGTGGATGTGGTGGATCCGGTGTTGATGCGACTAAAATGGTCAGACGCATTACGATAAATATGCCCGATGGTTCCTCTCATGAACTGAGACCAGATGACACGGTTGTGAATATTACCACCTCGCTCGGAGCGGCAGCCTTGGCCTCACTTTACGGAGACACTCATTTTTATTCGACAGACGGCTCAAATCTGATTTATTTCGAAGACACCACGCATGGCAAATATATCCTTCTAATGCCGGACGGAAGTAAGATGGAGTTCCAAACAGGCCTTTCCGTATTAGGCTCGGGCACTTCACCTGATAGAACTGTCAGATACGCAACGACCTTAACGGATAAGACTGAATTGAATGTCATTACTTATCACTTAGGAACGGGATCAGGTACGTACCCGAACGGGTCTATTACGGACACATTAGGACGCACGATCCCGATTCCGTTGGCGCGCAAAGCTCCAGCTTCTCCTACCACCGATGAAGCGCCGCAGTCCTATGTAGTACCTGGTTTCGGTGAAGATACGCTTACCTACAAGCTTCATTGGAAGAAATTACAGGATACAACTGCCGAAGAGAGCGGGCTGACAAACTATTCCGATCAGCTTTGTTATCGTTCGCCGGGCGACCACTATTCTGGTGCTCCACAGGTTCCGACGGGAGGATGCACGCTTTTTAACAATGGCGACATTGTTCCAAGCTCTTACGTTGTTACTGATATCGCCAATGGCGTATTCAATCCGATCGTGTTAACAAAGGTGGAATTGCCCGACGGTCGTTTCTATAAATTTTCGTATGACAAATATGGGCAGATGGACAAGATCATCTATCCCACAGGTGGAATTGAGACGGTTACTTATGGCACGGTACCGTCACTTGCACCACCAGACGCTTCGTCGCCGTATGACATCACCGCACAGGCGAACTTGGGCGTTACTACTCGCAGCGTTTACGAATCGAGCGGCGCGACTGCAATTAATTGGACCTATTCCGCTACCGGAGGTTATACAACGCCTATTTCGTCGTTAACCGGCCTACGGGTTAGGACGATAAATCCCGACAGTACAAAGCACGATCGATTCGTATTTCGGACATTCGGTAATTGCTCGGGATGCAATGATCCCGCTAACAACACCTATGCTCTCGGTACTTTTGGATATGACACCGGATTGGCGGGAATGACATACGAAGAGTCGGACTACACATCCGCAACGACCGACACGTTAATTTCTACCACGAAAACTACATGGGAACTTACAGGTTTTACTATTTCAAACGGGACAGCGGCACATGACGCCGACTGGCATCCAAGAGTAAGTAAGGTCGAGGGAATTGTATATGACGTCGGAACATCATCTGCACTGTCCTCAGCGGTCACAACCGACTATGACGGTTCAAGTGCAAGATCGAGCGCACTTAATCCTACGATTACGAAGCAATACGGGTTTAGCACGACGATCGGTTCGCTTGGCAGTCTTGAGAAGTCAGTTGAGACGCAGTACGTTGTCGGCACGACCTATGACGCAAAGAACCTTAGGAGTTTGCCGTCCCTAGTGTTGACGCTCGATGCGTCCAATAACATAAAGTCCAAATCGATCATGAACTACGATGAGTCGGGCTACGGAGTCTCGGGCAAGATCGGATTTCCGACACGCACGCTCAACTATTACGACATAGCGAGCAATCTGTATGTCGATTCCTGGATAACCTACGATGTGTACGGCAACGTAACTGCGATTAAGGATGGCCGGGGTAACGTCTCGACTGTGACCTTTGACAGCACTTATCATACGTATCCGGTTTCGACGACAAGTCCTGTTCCCGATTCGACTGGCACACACGGTTCGAGTACCGCATTTACTACATCGACGACCTACGATACATCGACCGGTTTACCGACCTCGACGACTGATGTAAACGGGCAGACAACGACTATGTCGTATGCTGATCCGACCACGTCGATCATCGATCCGTTGCTGCGGCTTCGAAAAGTAACAGAGCCGAACGGCCGACAGACGATAACGGAATATGGAGCAGGCACCAGTGCGTCCACGAACTGGGTCAAGGCCAAGTCGCAGATCGATGACACCAAATGGAAGGAAGGGTATAGTTGGTTTGACGGGCTTGGACGAACGATTCGGAGCCAATCGGTCGATACCGCGGGCGATGTGTTCGTGATAACCTGCTACGACAATATGGGTAGAGCCGCGAAAGCAACCAATCCGTTCCGAGGGTTTACCACTCAGGACTGCTCGACGACAACGGGACTCGATTGGACGACGAATACATTTGACACAGCGGGCCGCCCTTGGAAGGTGACGACGCCGGATGGTGCGGTTGTCCAGACAGACTACTCGCTCGCCACATCCGGCAGCGAGATCGGTACGGCAGTTACCGTCACGGATCAAGCCGGAAAGCTTCGGCGTTCGATAACAAATGGATTGGGCCAGCTTATAAGAGTTGACGAACCGGACGACAGCAGTTCGACGGGAGATTTAGGTGCGATTTCGAGTCCTAATCAAAAGACGACCTACGCATACGACACGCTCAACAATCTGACCACGGTCAATCAGGGAGCTCAGACGCGGACATTCGCTTACGACGCAACATCGCGTCTAACTTCCGCCGCTAATCCAGAGTCCGGTACGATCGGCTACACGTATGATGCGAACGGCGGTCTAGCAACCAAGACCGATGCCAGAGGCGTCAAGACGACCTACACCTACGATGCACTCAACCGCGTAACCAATCGAGCGTATTCGCTGACTGGTTCAACGCCGTCGAACTATCAGGCAACGCCCGATGTCGATTACTACTACGACAGCGTGACAAATGCGAAAGGGAAATTGACAAAAGTATCTTCGTCCACCTCGACAACCGAATACACGTCATTCGACATCTTAGGAAGAGTGACGGCTAGCAAGCAGACAACCGATGGTGTCGAATATGGGGGAAGTGGCTCTCCGGCCGCTATGACCTACACATACAATCTTAGCGGTGCGTTGATGGAAGAAACTTATCCTTCTGGTCGTGTTGTGAAGAACGAATTGGACGTAAGCGGTGACCTGAGTCAAGTATCTAGCAAAGAAAACTCATCAGCAATATTCAAGACTTACGCCAATGATTTCACCTACAGCGCTGCTGGAGCGGTGACTTCGTTGAAACTCGGTAACGGCAGATTCGAGTCAACGCAGTTCAATTCACGCCTCCAACCAACGCAGATCGCTCTTGGAGCCTCGGTTGGTGATACGGGTTTGTTGAAGTTGGCTTATGGATACGGAACAACTGCAAATAATGGGAACGTTTTGACGCAGGACATTACGGTGAAGCGTCCGGGGACGAGTGATCTTGTTTTCAATCAGACCTATACGTACGACGAACTGAATCGGCTGAGAGTGGCTGAGGAAAAGACTGGTTCGACGACCAATTGGAAGCAGACTTTCACGTTCGACCGATACGGTAATCGGCGTTTTGATGAAGCCAATACTACAATGCCCACGTCATTCGCAAACCAGGCGTTGACGAATCCGACGATCTCGACGAGTAACAATCGTCTGACTTCGACAGGCTGGACGTACGATGCCGCAGGCAACACAATCGGCGATCCTGATGGCCGCAGTTTCACCTACGACGGCGAGAACAAACAGGCTGAGGTCAAAAACTCGTCAAACGTAAGCCTCGGCCAATACTCGTATGACGGCGATGGGAAGCGGGTTAAGAAGGTCGCGGGTGATGAGGTGACGATCTTTGTGTACGACGCGAGCGGAAAATCTATTGCGGAATATTCGACAATCGTGGCTTCGGTCGAAGATGCAAAAGTCGCGTATCTAACCGCCGACCACCTCGGCTCCCCACGCATCAACACCGACCGCGACGGCAATGTCACCGCTCGCCACGACTACCACCCGTTCGGCGAAGAAATTCTCACGACTCAACGCACAACCGCCCTAAATTACGCCGCTGATACGGTAAGAAAACAATTCACCGGCTATGAACGGGACCGGGAGACGGAGCTCGATTTCGCTCAAGCGAGATATTTTGCATCAGGATTTGGAAGATTTTCAAGTCCAGATGACTTCCTAAATGATACGGACCCACCAGATCCGCAGGGTTGGAATCTCTATGTCTATGTAAGAAACAATCCGCTTCGGCTTGTTGATCCAGATGGTCAGATTAAAAAAGATAAGAATGGAAAGGTGATCTTTGACAAGACTGACGAGGTCCAGTCTGAGTTTTATAATCAACCGGTACTCGATAGCTCCGGGAAGCAAATCGGAACGATTAAGATCACATGGAAGGCCGATCGTGGGCACATCTACGCGGACGATGGGACCAAGATTGAGGCATTTAAGAACGGAAAAATGGAAGTTACCGTTACAGACGCTAGTGGAAACGTTCTCTCTGCCGAGTCTCAGGCATTAGAAAAGGACTTACAGGCAAAGGGATTCAACAACACCACGGATTGTCACGGTAATACCTTCGCTAACGGTGAGGTATGGATAAACGACAACCAAGTGGAAAAATTAATGAAGGGGGATGGCTACGACATAAAGAATCCTACCTCAAATCCGCAACCGGGTGACGTCGGCATATACTCCACCGACGGATCACTCAAGAATACGCGGCACAGTGTCTTAGTGAATGTGACAGGAACGGATGCGGCAGGAAGCACCGATGTTTTCAGTGTAATAAGCAAAGGTGGAATTACACCAAAGGTTGTCACTACTCCAGGGCCGGGGCGAGGCACCGCGTGGAACGATCCAAACGCCAAACTTCAGTATTACTCTAAGCGAACGAATGCGGCGGGGAAAAAACCATGAATACAATCAAGACAAACCGGACCCATGCGATAATGAAGATGGTGGGCTTTTATGTCCTGTTATTCGTATTGGTCTACAGCAACACTATGATGGCTGAAGCGCAGATGAAATCGAACTGCTGCAATTATTGGAAATCGAAGGTTTCTGAGGCAATTCCGACTCCCGAGCGATCGAGCGAAAAACATAATTCAGAGTCCGAGAGCATACTTGCTGCAATAGAGTGTTTGCTTACGATGGAAGGCGACAAGAGTAGAGCGAGATTTAGTGGAGCCACCCGCTTTGATACGTCTCAGACATTTGAACCGGCGACATCGGACGTTGGGGCACTTTACTACATATCCTTCCTATACCTAAAAAAGTGGGATCATTCCAATGCCGTAGCTCTTGTCGATAAAGATAACCGCTTGAACCATCCCGAGTCAATTTCCATCGCCTACCGGGCTTATCGTAAGTGGTTCAAAAAAATTAAAGACGAAGGGATCACTAAGGCACGGGAACAGAAATTGGATCCGCTGGAAGGTACTGGAATACGATGGTACTAAATTATTCTCTACGGAATACACTGCGTTTGACATCTTAGGACGTGTGACGGCTCACAAACAAACAACCGACGGAGCGGCTTACACAACCGGCTACGCCTATAACCTTTCGGGTGCGTTGATCGAAGAAACCTACCCAAGCGGGCGGGTTGTGAAGAATACGTTGGATGCGGATGGCAGTTTGGCACAGGTGCAGAGCAAGAAGAATTCGTCTGACTTCTACCGTCCTTACGCGTCGAATTTTGCATACAACGCTGCCGGTGCGGTGACGAGCATGAAGCTTGGGAACGGCCGTTGGGAGAACACGGCGTTCAACTCTCGGCTCCAGCCGACGATGATCGGTCTTGGCAACGGCCCGACGGGTCAGGGCCTTCTAAAGCTTGAGTACGAGTATGGTTCGACCGCTGCGGTGAACAACGGCAACATCACAAAGCAGACGATCACTGTTCCCGGTTTTGCTCATCCGTTTGTTCAGACGTACACCTACGACGAACTGAACCGTATCTCGAACGCCGAAGAAGCGAGCAACTCAACTCAGACGTGGGAGCAGACTTTCACATACGACCGTTACGGCAACCGCAACTTTGACGAGGCGAACACGACTACACTGCCAAAGAACTGCGGGACATCGCCGAACTTCACGGTCTGCACGGCTGACAAGAAGATGGTGGATCCGGCTGTGAACACCGCAAATAATCGTCTGAGTACGTCCGACGACTATGCTTTCGACACTGCGGGCAATACGACCGACGACGCCGAAGGCCGGACGTTCGTTTACGATGCCGAGAACAAGCAGATCGCTGTTGCTGACGGCAACGGCACGATCGGCGAATATTTCTACGACGGCGACGGCAAGCGTGTGAAGAAGGTCGTTCCCTCGACCGGTGAAGAAACGATCTTTGCCTACGATGCCGCGGGCAAACTGATCGGCGAATACTCGACGATCCTCCAAACCGGCTCGAACGCAAAGACGGTTTACACAACAAACGACCACCTGGGCAGCCCCCGCATCAACACCGACGCCACCGGCCAAGTCACCTCCCGCCACGACTACCATCCCTTCGGCGAAGAAATTTATACGGCCCAAAGAACAACCGGATTAAACTATTCTGCGGATTCTGTCAGGAACCAATTCACCGGCTATGAACGTGACGGAGAGACGGGTCTCGATTTTGCCAAAGCTCGAATGTATTCGAACAAACTTGGACGGTTTATGACGACCGATCCATCAAGGAAAAGTATTGATATGGTAAGCCCTCAGACATGGAATCGTTACTCATATTGCTACAACAATCCATTAACCTTAATTGATGAAAATGGTAAATGGCCGACAGGCACTCATAATAGAATTCTTGCCAAAGCTCTTGACGGAATGAGAGATGATGCACCTAAACTGCTCGCAGCGGTACAGAGCGGTAGCAGGAAAGTCGACCGTGATGGCACGGACGTAAAAACCATGAAAGAGTCAAATGCGCCTCAACATGCCATGACACCGGCAAGTTACATTACGGCTTCTTGTAACTTGGATTGTGCAAAAGGAATGGCTCGTCAAGCAGCGTACGATTTTGTCGCAGGAAATCTTAAGAGTGCCAAAGCCGAATTCGATAAAGTAAAAAACATGGCTGATGGAGACGCAAAGTTTGAAGGAATTAAAAAATCCTTGGAATTTTTTGGAGCAGCTACACATGCGATAATGGACAACCGCTCCCCAGCTCATAGTAATTTCCAAGTTTTCGATGGCAGTGAAACTACTAAAATTGTTGCGGGAACAGTTATAGGCGGTGTATTGGGTGGGCCAATTGGAGCGGCCGCCGGAGCGGCAGTTGGAGGACGAAATACCTTGGCCCATATTAATACCGAATCTAGAGACCCGACGGACGATGAGCAAAACGCTATGGAAGATGAAATTAGAACGGCTTTCCAGCAAGTGTACGGACAAGACTCGTACAATAATTCCGTATCCGAATCACAACGAAGAGAAACTGCAGGAAGGCAAAAATCGAAAGATATGCTGATACCATGAAAAGATTATTAGCGACAATTTTGTTGATTCTGAGTCTGGTTATGATTGGCCTCATCCATTTTGAAACGGTTACCGTTCCAAAATGGAGAGTCAAAGTAGTTGATTCAAATGAAGTTCCAATGCCAAAAATAGAGCTTGTTGAATCCTGCGAAAACTATACGCTATCTGTGGATCCGTGTCTTGATGCTCCAGACCGGCTTTTAACGACAGATAAAAATGGAATTGTAGCATTTTCGGAGAGACGCGTTCGAATGAATTTATGGTTAAGGGTATTCAATTCCGTGATCAACTTTTTATTGATTCTTACTCATGGTAGTTACGGAACTGATGCGTATGTATTGGCATCGGGTTCTAATGCTGAGTTACGGTTTGATCCGAATAAACCGCAACCCCAAATTTTAAAGTTACCTGCTGTCGGTAGCCCGAAAGAATGAGCTAAGGCAATGCGATAATGCAATTCTGTTCCATAAAAACCGACGCCCGTTATGGAAATCGCAACTCTAACGAATCGCTAACGACAATGCCCGCATCGTTCGCAAATCCTGCGGTTACGAATCCGACGATAAGCACCACAACGAACCGGATCACGGCAAGCGGCTGGACATACGATGCCGCAGGCAACACCCTAACCGACGCCAACAGCCAAGGCTACATCTAGGGGAACGGGGTCAGACATGCGATCGTGCGATTCGTGAAGTTGTGGTAGAGTGCTTGTCAAATGGCAAGGAGACCTAGGGTTGAGATCGAGGGCGGGCTTTATCACGGAAAGAATAAGCGTATCATTACAGCAAAGGAGGTGTTCATACTGTTCGGCAAGGAATCAGGTGCGACCATCACCGAGATGTCCGGGATCGTCGGCCTCGACCAGTCAAACGCCGGCCGCCGATTCGACGCCGCGAGACAGAAATGCAAGACCGATCCGGAGTTCGAAAGCACATCGAAGAAAGTTCAGGAGAAGTACAAACAAAGAATCGCACAATCGCATGTCTGATGCTATGAAGTGTTGACCTCGCGGGAGTCGAGTTTTTGTGTAAACTCGAATTCTGACAAAAGAATAACAACCCGCGAGATCAACAATGGCAGTATACATTGGGGTTGACTTTCATCCATATGAGCAGACGCTTGCTTTTGTGGATGAAGCGGATGGAGAGATCAGATATAAGCGGTTTCTTCATAGCGATAAGGCGGGGATAAAGGCGTTTTACCGCAAGTGCGGAAAGGACGCGGTTATTGGAACGGAGGCCACGGGATCGCTGTGGTGGTTTGAGAAGTTGCTCTTTGACAATGGAATGACGCTCAAGATCGGAGACCCTAGGATGATCCGTCGAGCAGCATTATCGAGACACAAGAACGACCACAGGGATGCGGAGACGATCCTGGATCTATTGATGCGCGGGACATTTCCGGCGATCACGCCGAGGGAAGATTGGGGGTCATCTATGAAGTAAGTACTCAAGTCAAGCGCACGGGTATTATGGCATCTTTGGGATGCGATTGGTGCGTTTGATTGGGTGACAAAAGAGAACAACCGGCGCCTCCATTATTAGTTAGATTCTTTCAGATACGCACCGCTGTAATTAGCGAATGCCATCATCTATTCGTGCACAGCTTCGTTCGAGCGGCTGGCTACATGAAACCTGATCGGCTCATCTCGAACTATATCGAGATGGCTGGCCGTACCATCAGACCTTCAGAGACTGAGCGGGTTTCCCCGTCACCTCTCCTGACCCCTCGTACAAACCAACTTCGCCCCGCCGTGTAAACTCCTCGTAGCTGATATTGTCACGAAGCATGACATAACAGTTAATGAGAAGCTTACGGGCCGCTGCAACTTTTGCTTTCGGGCGGCCTCTACGACGGCTAACCTCGGAATAGAACTTCCGTATCTTCTTATCGCGACTTGCCTGGGCTGCCTGCCCGAGCAGGTACCTTGCGAGCCGCGAACCTCGCTTGCTGATCGAACCGATCCGCCTCGTCTCGCCTGAGCTTTTCTCCAACGGGTCGAGTCCTACAAATGCCACGACCTCTTCCTTACGGCGAAAGCGTCGAACATCGCCGAGCGTGTGAACAAGTGCCATGGCGTTGATCAGCCCGATGCCGGGATGCGTCATTAGCAATTGAGCACGCTCTTCCTTATTCGCCTCTTCCTCGAGCCTCGCCTCCACGGCCTTGATCTGGCGTGTCAGCTCGTCGCAAAGAACAAATCGAGAGCTGACCAGAAGCCGCTCGACCTGTGTCGTCTCAACCTCCTCGATCTTCTTTCTCGCCTTTACCGCCGGCAAACGGAACCGTGGCAAGCCCTTCGATCGTGCGAACGCCTGCAGCTGATTCACCACCGATGTCCGCTTGCTCACCAATGAGTGACGATAGTTCAGCAGATCGAGCATCTCTCGGCTCTGCTCGTTCCTCGGCGTGATCGCCGGAAATGTCCCGCGCATCAATAGATCCAGGATCGTCTCCGCATCCCGTGGTCGTTCTTGTGTCTCGATAATGCTGCTCGACGGATCATCCTAGGGTCTCCGATCTTGAGCGTCATTCCATTGTCAAAGAGCAACTTCTCAAACCACCACAGCGATCCCGTGGCCTCCGTTCCAATAACCGCGTCCTTTCCGCACTTGCGGTAAAACGCCTTTATCCCCGCCTTATCGCTATGAAGAAACCGCTTATATCTGATCTCTCCATCCGCTTCATCCACAAAAGCAAGCGTCTGCTCATATGGATGAAAGTCAACCCCAATGTATACTGCCATTGTTGATCTCGCGGGTTGTTATTCTTTTGTCAGAATTCGAGTTTACACAAAAACTCGACTCCCGCGAGGTCAACACTTCATAGCATCAGACATGCGATAGTGCGATTCTCTTTCAAACCCATACTGCTCGACCGTTTGACCGATCCGGGTCGGCGTGTCGATGCAGCGATGCGGGTCACGACTTCGGTACTGTGATCATTCATTAAACTTCTCCGGACATTGACCTTCTACTTCGATGCGATGAATTGAAAGCGTGATGTCTTTTGGCCCGTTCGCCGTCCGTGGGGTTTCGCTCAAAATTATCAGATTCCCCTCCTTACCAAGGAGGGGTGGCAGTGGCCGTCTTTTGGCCGCTGACGGGGTGGTTCTCTCACGCATTTCACGCTCCACACTCAAAGGACTCGACAGACTCCATAGGGCGTCAACCAAGCTGAATTCCTGATCGACGCTTGAGAACCACTCCGTCATCCCGATAGAAAGCATCGGGATGCCACCTCTCCTTTGTAAGGAGAGGAGTTTTTCAGACCATAGCTGATCTTTCGTGACGGGCGTTGCATCTATGCGACATTACTGTATCCCTGCAATTTATGATATAATTTAAATATTCAACAGATCTTTGAAAACCCAAGACGGAGGCAACGCCCGTTCGGGCACCAGCACCACGTGAGTACTCGGGAGAAATGGCGAATAACGAATGTCGAATACGGAATAGCAACAGTCGCTGTTTGTAACCGAAAGAAAAAGGGCAGGTTTAGCGGAAAACAGCCGTGCCATTTTTGAAGCGGTGTTACTTGCACAACGTAAAAATGGCACGATTTGTCGCTGCAAATGCTTTGGTAACAATCGGTTACAAGCGTCCCGCGTGTGCAAAAATGGCACGATTTATGGCACGAATTTTGGCACGGTCGAGGCCATACGGCACTACGTAATTCTACTCACCCGAATTTTCGCGGGCTATCGCGTAAAGAGCGGACTTGACTTGAAACGGAGTGAGATTGGGATACCCTTCGACAAATCGTGCAACTACGCCGCTGATATGCGGGCAGGCAAAGCTGTTGCCGGTCAGGTTTCGATGTCCGCCGCCAAGCCACGACGTGCGTACGTTTACCCCCGGCGCCGTGAGTTCGATGATCTGACCATAATGAAATCCGAATTTGAGCGGATCAGTTTCCTCGCTCTTTATCACCGAGATCAGCGATGACGAGAATACGGACGGAAAGCTCGGTTGCGGCAGATTGTTGGCCGCAGCAACGACGATACATCCTGCTTGGTACGCCCGATCGAGCATATCGTGCAATGGGGCAAAAAATTGCGGCTTGGTCGTACCCAAACTTAGATTTATGACCTTGTAACGTTGCTTGATCGCATATTCGAGACCTGCGATAAAAACCTGGCCATCACCGAGTCCACCGGCACCGAGGACCTTGATACTGGCAAATTTTGCATCGGGTGCGATCTTAGCGACTATACCCGCACACGCAGTACCGTGCCCTGCCGAATCACCCTCGGCCGACGGATCGAAAAAGACCCGATTCCCTTCCACACGGGCGTCGACCGACTCGATCACTTTGCCCTTTAATTCGGGGTGATCAGCATCGATGCCGCTATCCACGATCGCCACGGTCACGCCCCTGCCGGTCGCATCGCGCCAGTCGTGCCGCGGCTTAAAGTACCCCGACATTGTGGACATAAATTGTGATTCATCGACCGGCATATGATCGTTTGGACGACACGCTAAGTAAATTTCAATAGTTCATAAAGCTCGTCGAAGCTTTTGTGTCCGAGTACCGAAGTATCGTCTCCAGCAATTCGCGGCAAAGTTTGCGTTCGGCGTCGCCAAGCGATGCGACCTCGCGGACCAGGACCGAAAGGTCAAGACGCTCGCGGCTTTCGCCGGCATCCCGCAACTCCGCGACCCATTTGCGCACCGACGAAAAATCCATAACGCCGTCATTGCTCAGAACCTTATCGCTCAGGTCGCTGAACAAACGAGCCGAGTGGTAGGCATTGACCATAGCCGCGATCGCATCTGCGTAGATCGCTGCCCGGTCCATCTCATCCGGAGTAAAAGGGTTAAATGGCGGGTCGCCCTTGCGATTGATATATTCGAGCACCCCGATCACTTCGCCGCCATACCTCAACGGTGTGGCGAGTATCGTCTGGGTCGAAAAGCCGGTCGCCCGATCGACCTCGGCGTAAAAGGTATTGTCGTCGCCGACATCCGTGATGGCCATCGGTTGCCCCGATGAAAGCACAAAGCCGGCGATGCCCTTTCCGGACGGCACGGTCATTCCGATCAGACGATCGGCCACACGCCCGATCGCGGCCAGGAATCGAAGATCGCCGCCACTGCCCTCTCGTACCAGCACGGACGCTTCGTCCGAGTTCATACTCGCCGCCGAGGACACCAGCAGTTCGTTGATCGAACTCGTGAACGGTTCGGACATCAACCTTGCAATATCGATCGTCTCGATCAATTGCTGAAGTTTGGCGGATAGCCCGCGATCGTCGAGTTCGGACATAGGTGCATTTTGAATCAAATCGTAGGCATTATCAAACGTTCAGTGGGTTAATAAATTTACTGGAATCTACGCCCCTTTCGTTCTTTTAGCTATGCAACTTGTAACGAGACGGAGATTGTCAGCACGTCGTCCTGCCACCGACCGGCGGACCGTGTTAGTGCGGTGTATTAAGTATGAGGCGATCCATTTGGATTCTTTGCGTTTTGGCTATCGCGTTGCCCACCGCGCTGACCGCCCAACGGACACTTTTATCGGCTCCGGGCAAAGGCTCCGATCCCGATCCTTTTCGGATAGCTGCAGGTTCTACATTTTCAGCCTCCGCCCCGTCCGGACACCGTGCCGAAATTGCACTTGCTGCCACTACCGAGCGACGGCAGATCGTCGAGGAACTAGACGAGGCACAGCGACTGATACAGGGCAACTATGCCGGTGGCCCAAAGCCGCGCACCGAAGAACTGACGCGATCGGCACTGACCTCTCTGCTACATCAACTCGATCCGCATTCAAACTTTTACGATCGATCGGAGTGGAAAGCTCTGCTCGATGAACAGCGGAGCGGTTATGCCGGCATAGGTGCGTCACTATCGACTTTTGCACGCAATTCGAGCGTCGATACCTATATCGTTTCAACATTTGAACGAACCCCCGCACGACTTGCCGGGCTGCATTTTGGCGATCGGATCGTTGCAATAAACGGCACCAACGTCGAAGGCCGATCGACGGAAGAGACGCGGGACAAGATCCGTGGGCCGATCGGTACAATTGTCCGGATCACTGTCGAACGCCCGGACACAGGTCAGCGGGAGACCGTCACCGTCAAGCGTGCGATCGTAGAACAGCCATCGGTACCGGATGCCTATATCATCAAGCCGGGCGTAGGTTACATAGACCTTTCCGAGGGCTTCAGCTACACCACGGACACGGAATTCGGAAACGCTCTATTAAAGCTGAAACGAGCGGGAATGACGTCGGCGATCGTAGATCTACGCGGCAACGGCGGCGGACTAGTGGACCAGGCGGTAAAGGTCGCCGAACGCTTTCTGCCAAAAGGCACGCTGATAGTGTCCCAACACGGGCGGACGTCGGCGGACGACCTGGAATGGGTTTCTAGCAATACGGCGGCCGAAACTATGCCGCTTGTCCTATTGGTTGACGAAAATACGGCATCAGCATCCGAGATCGTCGCCGGTGCATTTCAGGACCGCGACCGGGCTATCATCGTCGGCGAGAGGACGTTTGGCAAAGGACTTGTCCAAAACGTCATCGACCTACCGTTTAAGACAGGGCTCACATTGACTGCCGCCCGATATTACACGCCATCGGGCCGTTCGATACAGCGCGATTATGAACAGATCAGCCGTTATCAATATTTTAGTCACCTGACCCCGTCAGCCGATATCGGCCTGCCGTATTATGAGGCAAAAACCCTTACGGATCGCCGCGTCTATGGCGGCAACGGGATCTCGCCTGACGTTTCCTCTGAGCCGGTTCTGATGAATGCGCAGCAACTCGCTCTGCTCGATCCGATATTCGCCTATGCAAATGACCTTATAAACGGCCGAGTGCCCGGATTTGAATCATACGCACAATACCGGACGCGTCAGTCGTCAAACACACTCGATCTATCGGCAATGGATTTGTCCGACGAGTTGATCAGCAAACTGGGCATTTACAAGACCGCTGACGGTGCTGCAATATCGCCGAAAACCATTACTCGCGAGATGGATTTCATACGTTCCAGACTCCGTCATCATCTTGCAACATCCTCGGTCGGATCCACCTTAGCAAAACGCGTTTTGAACGACAGCGACCCGCAAATAAAGGCGGCGATAAGGGGTCTTCCCGCCGCCGCCGAACTCGAGCGTGCAGCCGAAAAAGCGATACGCTCCGGCCGCAAATAAAAAAGGCTCTTTCGCCGAAACGAAAGAGCCTTGATCCAACATCGAACGAACTAGAAGCTCAACTTACCGGAGATCTGAATACGCCTTGCGCTATTCGTAACCGAATCATTGATACGTCCAAAGATCGAAGATGTGATAACCGCTGTCGGATTATCAAATGACGGGTTGTTTGTGATATTTCGAGCATCGACACGAACCAAAAACTTGACCCTCTCGGTGATACCGAAGGATTTCGAAAGCGATGCGTCTGTCTGGAAATAACGCGGAGCCAGGAAGAAGTTACGTCCCGTGTTTCCGATGGTACCGGGTGCCGGTGCGGAAAACATTCCCCTGTCAGCGGAATCAAACCAGAAATTACGTCCTGATTCGAGTACCAAACTACCCATATTACGCGTACAACCGCTACAGTTGGCGGTCGACTGCACGACGTTGCTCAGGGAGTTTACGCCCGAGTACACCGTGAACGGTCGTCCGCTCTGCCAGATGACCGTACCTGACAACTGCCAGCCGCCGACAATATAATCGACGACGCGATTACCGCTCGAGAGCCATTTGCCCTTGCCGAACGGCATCTCGTAAACGTAGGTTCCCTGAAATACGTGACGGCGATCAAAGTCAGACCACGCATAGTTCAGATTGCGGTCGCGAAGGTCAAACGGCGTGCTCGATGCCGACTGATTGGAACCCGTCGATACCGTGCTGAGTGAAGGATCCCAAGAGCGGTTATCCATCGACTTTGACCACGTGTAAGCCAATTGGAAGCCCAGACCATTTGTGATACGGCGTTTGAAGATAAACTCGAACGCTTTGTAATTGGAATAGTCGTTACTGTCAAACACGTTCAAACCGCCAGTGAACTGCGTGTAGGGCTGAAAGACGAACGGGTTATTTGCCGTTCGGCTTATCAGTTGAACGCCAGTTGCGGTACAGATACCGTTGGTCACGTCAGCGGTCTGACACAATCTCTGTGACAGTCCGAGGGCGGCCGACGCAGCACTTCCGTTCGCGATCGAAGAGCTGTTAAGTCCCCGGAAAGTCGTCGTTCCGGCATTGTTGGCCGCATTTCCCGTAAAGAGGAAATTGATCAGCGGACTATTGTAAGTGCTGTTTGCACGGATCGCATTGAATGCTTCAAGGAAGCTCTCATTAATGCCCGGCACCTTAGCAAAAACATTTACCTGGTTAACGTTGTAACCGCCGAGCAAATGGACGCCGTGCTTGCCGATGTAGTTAAACTCAAACACATTGTTCTTGGTTATCTCACGCTGGAAGCTGAGTGACCAAGAATGGATCTGCGGAAACTGCAGGTCGGGGTCGATGACATTGATCGAGCCGGTGCCGAATGCGGCCGGCTGTCTCAACGCCGTCGTCGTAGCTGTCGGGTACAAGGTTCCGTAAACGGGACCGAGATTGCGATAAAGACCGCCCGACTGGCCGTATGCCGAGTTGGTCGCCGAGGTGTTATTTCCGGGAGTGCCCTGGAATATCGACGAACCGAACAGGAATGACGCGATCCTATCAGACGAGATGCGATAGTTTGCTCTGATCGAGGTTTTACCCGATTTGAACGGATCCCACGCGAAACCTACAGATGGCAGGAATTTGCTGTAATCATTCTTGAAGAGATCTCCTTCGGTCCATTTCAGGGTGTTAGACGGAGCGGCTCCAAGTTTGACGTCTTGGTCAGGACGCAAGATCGGACGATTGTCGACCTTTGGATTCAGCTTTGCTTCCCAGCGAAGCCCAATGTCAAAGACAAGGTTGCGTCGTGCACGCCAGTTATCCTGGACGTAAAAATCATACTCATTGTAAAAAGCACGATTCTTCCAACGAGTTCCCGCCGGCTCCCAATTTCCGCCATTCGAAACGAATGCCTGCGAAATAGAACCAACGCGGCCGATCAGATCATTGATCGTGTTCTGAAGACGTGTCAGATCGGTTGCATTTATGCCCGTAGAACCCGCGGCCGGTAAACCGTATCCTGTGTATCCACCGGAACCGCCGAACGAGACGATCGGCTCGATCGCACTGCCCGAGACCGACGAGCGGTCATCGGTGTGACGTCCAAAGCGAAAATTCAGACCGGCTTTGATCGTGTGAGGCGAAAAGTCGAAGGTCATATTGTCGACCAACTGCCAGGTCCGCAAGAATCTCGCATTATACGAGAAATTCGTATTCGGGGTCGCCGCGTTTATAAACGCGAACGGCAAGAGCGGATCCGGCGTCGGAGTTGCAAAGTCAAAGCCGAATCGGCTGTATCCAAAAACGGCCTCATTTGTAAATCGAGCCGTCGGTGACCAACGCCAGTTAATTGCTAGATTCTTCGGCGTACGTGCGGTGTCTACAAAATTAGGTGAGTTCGGAAATACCGGACGGCCGCCGTTGCCCGAGTCACCCAAGCTGGTTTGGCTGCCCTGTGCCCAGCGGACGTAGAACGCATTTTGATCATCAAGTTTGAAATCAAACTTCGTTGTCAGATCGTATTGATCTTCGTGTTGCGGCGACGCAAAATTAAAGCCTGCGGTATTGAGGCCATCGCCCGTCGTAAAGTTGTTTGGCAACGGCATTGCATTGAGGTATGCCGCCAGCACCGGATCGATCGAAACCGGAGCGGTTGTCGCAATGTTGTAGCTCGAGATACACGGGCTATTGGTCGGCGGCGTACCGGTACACGCCGGCAATATCGCGTTTCCTGTTCCGTCGACAGATGCGGTGGCTGACCCGGATGGGGCATTTGCACGGCCAACAACGTATCGGAACAATCCGGCACGTGCCGAGGGGGTGTATACCGCTCTCGTTACCAACGCGGTGTCATATGCTTTTAGCTTCTGCAGGTTTACAAAGAAGAAGAATCAATCCTTGAGCAGGCTCTTTAATGATGTTTCTTCGCCAAATCCAAATGTCGGCACCGGGCCGCCGAAGCTGCCGCCGAAAATGTGTTGAACAAATTGTTCCTTTGGAAGGCCGGCGATCGTGATCGGATATGATTTTGCATTAAACCGAGGTGTTTGATAATACTCAAACAGATTGCCGTGGAATTCATTCGTACCGGAACGGGTCACGAGCGTCACCTGAGCTCCGCTGCTGCGGCCGAGTTCGGCCGTAAAGTTACTTGTTACGATCTGAAATTCTTGTACTGAATCCGGATTTGGCCGAAGCGGTGTGAAATTGGAACCGCCGGCACTCGATTCGTTAATGTCGATGCCGTCAAGCGTAAAGTTAAACGCACGGTCACGCGAGCCGTGAACGTTAACCGCTCCGCCCGTATTGCCGCCAAACACCACTCCGGGTTGGAAATTGAGAAGGTCCAGCGGATTGCGTCCGCGGGTACCGACGATCGGCAAACTCTCAAGCGTCCGTTGCTCAACGGTGCTGCCGATATTACCCGACGTACTCGTTTGAACAACTTCGGCCGTGCCGGTAACGGTCACGGTTGCCGATACGTCACCGACCTCAAGCGCCACATTGATGGTCGATGGCTGATTGATCAAGGCCGTGTTTCCGGTAGAAACAAACTTTTTGAAGCCTGCTTTTTCAACCGTTAAGTCATATGCTCCGGGTTGGATAAGGTCAAATACATACGCACCGTTGCTGTTGGTCTGCGTCGTAAATGTATTCCCTGCACCTTGCCGTTTTATGGTAACCGATGCTCCGGCCACGGCGGCCCCGGATGTGTCAGCAACCACGCCTGTGATACGCGACGTTGTGCCCTGTGAAAAGGCCGTCAACGAAAATAACGCAAATGACGCTATTATTGCGACATTGCGAAAAAGCCGATTTGCTCTCATTATTTATCCTCCAAAAGGTAGCGAATTGAAATGGATCGACCCGAAGACAACCGGATCATCTTGCTGAAATTTAGAGGTAACATACCACAGGTTTTACAAACTGTTAACCTGTTAGAGACATTCGGTGATTTTTTTTTTATGACTATCGAAGATATTCAATTATCGTGCCGTCCGCACCGACCGCAAATCCGTATTTTTTGGTCATAAAAAGGCCGTAAAGATGTGAGCGAGTATTACTCTCCTGGCGAATCCAGGTCCGACCTTTGTCAGACGACCTGAGTAGCGTGCCGCCATATCCGACGATCCAACCATTCTTGTCATCCGCAAAATCGACGCGCAACAGGGTGTCCTTAAAGTTGGTCACGACTTTTTGCCACGTTGCCCCGCCATTCTCCGTTCGAAGGATCGTACCTGTCTTGCCAACGATATAACCCTCGTTATCGTCGCGAAAGTCTACATTGTAAAGCGGCATCGAGGTTCCCGAGGACTGTTCACGCCAGTTCGCACCGCCGTCGGTCGTTGCGAAGATCACTCCGTCATCGCCGACGATCCAGCCGTGCGAACTGCCGTTGAAATCGAGATGAATAAGCTCTTTTTTAGATGGTACGCGAATACGCTGCCACGTATCGCCGGCGTCTTCGGTCTTCATCGCCAGCGAGTCGATCACATCGCCTTTAGCATTCAATATCGACCCGACCACGACACCGCGCTTTTTATCCGCAAACTTGATGCTCAAAAACTCGGGCGTACCGCTCGGAAAATCGCCTGAACGAAAAATCCGTGTTTCCTGCCAGGTGCGGCCTGCATCTTTAGTGACATACATCTTGCGGCCCGCGACCAGGTACCCATTGTTGTCATTTCGAAAATAGATCTCGTTGATGTCGTCGGGAGTGTTTAGCGGATATTTGTCCCACGTTTTGCCGCCGTCCGACGTTGATGCGAGGTATCCGGCGTCGCCCGCGACATATCCGCGGCTTGACGACGTAAAGTAAACGGTGACGAGATCCACCTTTTCGGTGGCCGCCCGAGACGTCCAACCGCCTTGAGCCAGCGATGTCAGCCCACAAATACAAATGACCGCTAATGTAACCAGAGTCTTTAACAAAATATTTCCCTCCAAATGCGCCAAAGTGGATATGCTCACTGTCGTCGGCAAGCTAAACGCTCACCACTTAAATACGAAAAGGTGATCAGAATGTATAGAATAACCTTTCTACACTTCAAAATCACCTTTTCGGATGCGGGATCAACTTCCTGAGTTTACTCAGTTCGTCATTTAGTCACGCGGTAAACCTTGCCTTTCCAGACAACGATCACCCTATCGCCGAGCGACAGATACGGTGCGAGCCCCGTTTCGACCGACACGAGACGGAAATACTCATCACTCGCAAACTTGACGGAAATCTCCGGCAACCTTGCCGACTCTGAATAGTCAGCGTCGATCCAAACGCTATCCTGACTCGTAAAGTTCTTGTTAGCGACAAATTGGTTGGTGACAGTATTTCGGATCAATATCTGCTCGCTGGCTTCCTTTTTCTCATCAGCGACAACGCTCATATTTGACTGCATATTATTTTGCTGAACGCTAAGTTGAACGGCACGTGCACCGCTCCTGTCTTGCATCGCCTTGGCCGCCGGCATTGCACGGGCAGAGTCCATCGTCATTCCGGCACGAATATTTGACAACGAACCGT
Organism: Chloracidobacterium sp.; assembly: GCA_016720705.1. Taxonomy (NCBI): domain Bacteria; kingdom Pseudomonadati; phylum Acidobacteriota; class Blastocatellia; order Chloracidobacteriales; family Chloracidobacteriaceae; genus Chloracidobacterium; species Chloracidobacterium sp. The sequence goes on from JADKKB010000002.1 coordinate 59,344, forward strand.
CGGTCGCCAGATAAGACGTGTATGGCGTCACAAGACCATAGCGCGTGCCGAGGTCGACAACTTCGTCCTTGGTCTCTTTTGTCTCGCCGATAGCTCTGATCTGCTCCAAAAGCCAGCCCACTCGACGGCTTGCCCACAATCGCGGCAAAAAATTGTTTTCGTCAGCTCGATTTGGAAAATCGAGGTTTGTGTAGCTAAACGTCTTGGTTTCCTTGCCGGCCTTACCGGTCAACTTCAGCGTAATATTCCTTAGGTCATTGGAGTTCTTATAACGCCCAACGATCGTCATCTGGCCGCCGCGAAACAAATCGGTGAGTTTCCGCGGATAGGTGTATTCGGTGAGTAGCGGCCCAAAATCCATTTCAAGATTCGACAAAACCGGCGAACTCACACGCGAAAAGAAATTAGACACTTTGACCTCAAGATCCTCTTTGGGCTGCACATAATCGGAAATGCCTGAATTTTCGGAGCCAAGCCGATCCAGAAGTGTCGTATTAACGTCATAGCCAAAGCCGAATGGGAAGATTCGCACATCGACATTCTTCGAGCTCTTTAAGTTGGAGATTATCTTGTCGACATTGGTCTCGCCTACAGTTGGCAGCCCATCGGTCATAAATACGAGCATCTTCGGCCGGTCGCTATTATCAAATAGTTTGAGCGAGGCGATCAGCGAATCATTGATGTTTGTGCCGCCGCTCGGGTTCAACTTCCCGATAAAATCCTCGCCACGCTTTCTGCCTTGAGCATTTGCGTCGATCAAGCCCCGTTCCATCAAATGTTCTTCGCCGGCAAAATTTACGATATTAAATCGATCACCGTCGCGTAGCGTCCTGATCCCGAACAATAACGCCTTGCGGGCCTTTTCCATTTTGCCTTCCTCGGCCATTGACCCCGAAGTGTCGAGTACAAAGACGATATCTTTGTTGACCAATTCCCTGTCAGAAAGTCCGTCCTTTGGTGAAAGCATCAAGAGAAAATAGCCGTCCTTACCCGGTTCGCGATAGGTAACGAGCGACATTCCAAAATCATTGTTCGAGAGCCCAAAAAAAAGTTGGAAATCAGTATCATTCCCCTTGGACTCGAACGAGACTGACGCCGATGTCTCCCCTTTTCGCTTAATATCGATCTGATGCGACGGTGAATAAATATTACGAATCTCGTCTTTGCCGACAATTTCGATCTTGCCGGAAACGGTTCCGAAACGCTGTGCGGGTGCGCCCAACGGCTGCCTGGAGATAACATCCTCCATCGGCAACGGCGTGCGATTTGCCCAGACATTGCGGCCCGTGCCCAGCGGATATCGATATGAGACAGTCCCGGACTCGGCTTTCAGTATTTCAGAATAAGTCAGCTCAAGCTTTTTGTCGGAGTATGGCGGAATGGGGAATATCGACGCCTGAAATAGGTTCTTGCCGGCATATTCGAGCAGTCCGGGATCGCGTTGGCGGCGAACGATCTCGTCGTAAATGCGTCTAGCCTCTTCCCGTGAACGAACTTCGCCGACGAGCTTTTTCCCGTTTTCCCAAATTGCAAATTCGATTACAGACGCAGTTTCGGGTATTGGGAAAAAGTATGTGCCCTCGAGCGTGTACTGCGTGTCATTGCGAAATATCTGCACTACGTGCGTCGTTGCAACCTGGCCGTTGATCTTAGTATCAAGCTCGATAGATTTGACCGGTAATGCGTTTGGCAAAGGCTGCGGCATCGGCCGAGGTATCGGGCGGCACGGGCGAATATCGCAAACTATGGGAATAATAACGCCCTGAGCGGACGCGGCGGCAACTGAAAACAAACCAACAAATGCAGCGATCAAGACAGCGACAAAGCTTCTGATTTTCATAAATATTCTCCGGAGATCGAATTGCAGATTTTCCGGGGCGCAATTCGCTCGATACAAATTGAACGATGCGCGGCCTGATCCTTGCAGATATTGAAGAGATTTTTCGAGTTGTGCAGTATTTCCGCTAGCGTTTAGTTGTCTTTCGGGTCTTCGAGTGCGTCATCGATCTCTTTTTCTAATTTGAATCGGAGCTTCTCGACCATTGCGTCAGCCCGTTGGACCGTCGCGGTCAAATTTGCGTGCGATGACTGGACCTCGTTGAGCAGTGATTGCAGGTTTTGCTTTTCGGCATCGAGAGACCGCTTGCGCATTTCGCGGATCTCTTCGGGTTTCATCGATCCGGAAAATGTGGCCGAACGATTAATTGACTCCGGACGACTCTCGGTCTCGATCTGATCGATGCGCGATTTAAGCGTGTTTTCTTTTTCGATCATTTCAAACAACTGCTTGCGAAGTCCGTCCGCCCTTTGCTCGGCCCGCGTAAGAATATCAAGATTTAGCAACAGACGCTTTTGCTTCTCATCGTATTCGTTGGTTCGTGCAGCTTCGAGCTTTTTGATGCGGGCAGTAAGGTCTTTGACCTTTTGGGACTGATCGTCGATCGGTTGATTATTTTGCTTTACCGCCGCCGGGTCGAGAAATACCAATGGAGGATTCTGATCATCGGCCGTGCTGATGATCTCGGCACCCGTCGTCGCCGTAGGGGTAGGCGTCGGCCCCGGAGACGGTTTTTTACGCTTTGTCTGTGCAAATGCGGACATCGTAATAATCGCAATTATCCCGCTAGCCAGCAAGATACTAATTAGAAACCTTCGACCGCTATTTTCTTTCATTTTACTTTCGTTCCCTTACTTTTCGGCTTGTCCGCCAAAAAATCCCCACGCACCATCTCAACCGCGTTCTTAGCAAGACCGACAAACGGTATCGCGTCGATACTCGAGTTGATCACACCTTTGACCAAGCCCTTACTGCGAATATCGCTGCCCACTAAAACAATGGCTACGACCGTCCCGCCAAAAGGAATAGTCTTAGCCACGCGCTTTGCGACCTGCCAACCACCGGCGTGAACTAACTTTCGTTTGATGCTCTGTTTCTTTTCTGTCATTCAAGAGATATTTTATACTTGCGTAATTTTGATGACAAAAGCATACTTTCCTTTGCACGGCAAAGCCCAGGTAAAGTTCCAAATTCAAATAAAGCAATGCCCCTTCGAATCAACCAACTCTCGAAACGATACGGAAACAATTGGGCCCTTCGCGACATCGACCTCGATGTCGATGACGGCCGGATCTTTGGGATATTTGGCGGCACCGCGTCCGGAAAAACATCGCTTTTACGATGCATCGCGGGAAACGAGTCGTTAAATGGCGGCACCGTCACCACCGGTGGGGCGTCGGTCTATCTTGCACCGGAAAAAAAGGACGGCGGGATCGCATCCATATTTGGAAAGCGTTCGAGCGGATCGTCTTCAGGACAGGCGAAGGTAAGCGAATTTGAACGCACACTAGATAGTGATTCTCAGATATTGCTTTTGGACGATCCGTTCGTAGGAATTGACGAAGACCTACGCGGGAAGTTGATCGAGCGACTCCGACAAAAGGCGGCCTCAGGCAAGACGATCATTTTCGCTTCAACCGATTTTCAGCAGGTCGCAGAGCTTTGCGAAAAGATGCTTGTATTGGTCGGCGGCAATTGCGGACAGACGGGCTTCACTCAAGATATCTACGAGAATCCGGAAACCAGCGGTGTTGCCGCGATCGTAGGGCGAAACAACCTTTTCAAAGCGAGACGCCTGTCATCGACCAACGCAGAGGCTCCTGAATTCTATTCGATCGAAGGTGAGCATCGCATTTTTGCCCAACCGACCGAAAAGCGTCGAATCGGCGCAATTAATCAAACTGTTACACTTGCGATACGGCCCGAGCACATCTCAATAACATTTGGAGCATCGTTTCCCGAGGACAATCTCTTAAAGGCAGTTGTCACCGGCATTCGATTTCTTGGCGATACCACATTGATCGACCTTGATGCCAACGGCCTGCGGCTTTCGGCACGAGTCTTTAGGGTCGTTGGACTCAATATCGGCGAAGAATGTATGATCGGTATGCCCCCGCATCGAATACTCGTCCTAAAAGACTGACACCCCTAGCATCAAACTGTTATTCAGTTGGTAGCGTCAGAATGATGTGCATTCTGCGATTCTTAGCTTTATTGACCGCGGTAATATTGGGCACAAGCGGGATCGCTGCGGCAAAACCGCGTGCCCGGACGCGGGTCTGATCGACGCCGATCGACGTTATCTTGTCGGAGACGATCTTCGCCCGTGAGTCGGTGAGCGTTTGAAGAGCAGTCGGATCGCCCGCGCTATCCGTGTGAGATTCGATGGCGATGAAATAGTCCGGATTATTTGCAAGTATCTCGGCGATCGATGTCAATTTTCCATCTGCTTGCATTGCCAGGGAACTCGACCTTGCACCTGCCCACAGATTCTCAGGCAGAACCAGAACGATCGAGTCATCGACGCGAGCCACCTGTCCAAATCTCTTTAACGAATTGATCAATTCGCCCTCGGCGGCGCGGATCCTGGCGAGCTTAGCTTCGCGATCCACTTTGGACTGGGCGGCGACCTTTTCATTTTCGGCGGCCGCGAGTTTGGCTCTGGCATTTTCGGCATCGAGGCGTACTCGGCCCAGTTCTTCGCGGAGTTTGCCGTTCTCATCGCGAGCTTCCTTTAGCTGAGTGAGATAGTTAGCCGAATCGCGTTCTGCAAGTTCGCGGCTGCGCGTCTCACGAGCCAATTCCGCCCGCAGGTCGTCGATCTGATTTTGTGAGTCGACAAACTTCTCCTCCGCACGCCGAGCCTCGGCGTCGGACCGTGATTTTTCATTACGCTTTTCGCGTGCATCCTTTCGCACCTGTGCCGTTGTCTCGGCTTTGACTGACGCACTTATCGATTTGCGGGCGGCGATGTCGACCGACTCTGCGTCACGACCGGCTTTCCAGGCAGCGTCGGCGTTTTGATAAAGAGTCTCCGCCTCGCGCAGTTCCTCGGCCGCATCACGTTCGGCTCCCGCAAACTTTGCCAATGCGATCGCCTGCTTGGCCTGCAACACCGTCGACGGTGTCTTTGCGTAATCCATCTCCGCGATCTCGGGTGTTCGGGAATCGCGAAAATAATCACTCGAGTTGCCGAAATACTGGACCGCCGGTGTAGTGCCGATCACCTTGCCGGTAGTCGTGTACGGACTGAGATTTTCCATCATTATCTCCTGGCTCGGACGCCGCACGAGGAAATGTGGTTCAGCCGTGATGATCAAGGCAAATGTCTGTAGCGGTGTCGTTACACTTATCTTCGAATCAAATTCGAAAAAGCCACGACGCTTGATCTCACCTAGATTATCGATCGAACCATCCGGCGATATAGCCCATACAACGTAGGTCGCATATCCTGCTCCAAGCTCAAACGGTCGGGGCATTTTAGACACTGAGAGTTCGACCTGTGTACCGTTTCGGCTTGTTCTCTTGACCTTGGCCTCGCCCTTCATTCTCGGAAATCTCGTCGTACCGCGAAACTGGACCATCACCGGTTCGTCCAGCGGATAGGTTACGGCAGTTGTTCGCCGCGGTACATCGACCTGGCCATATACAAATGCCGACGTACAAAGGATGAGCAAGGAAATTAATGCAAATGTCGCGATCGAGTATTTATTCATATTGCGGTTGAGTAGATTACGGATAGTACTTTAGAAAAGATGCCATAATTCAAATGCGGGTTGCAACCTTAAGAACTTGGACATCTGAGGCTCAACTAAAGTATATTCAAGTATTTGCGATTGGCAATGGAAGACCTGAAACGACTACTCCGATACGTCCGCCCGCACTGGTTCATCTTCGTGATGGCTCTGATTGCGATGGTATTGGTCGCCGTGTTTGAGACCGCGACCGGTGCGTTACTGGTGCCGATCTTTGACCAATTTTTACCGAGCCAGGGCAAAGGAGCTGACACGATCTTTGACCTGAATAGCCTAATACCAAAAGACGACTGGCTGCGGGCTTGGATCGTAATTTCGAGTCTTCTATTCAGTTTCACTATCTGCAAGGGTATCGCTGAATATTTTTCGTCGTACCTGATGGCAAAGATCGGGCAAACCGCGATACTCAGTTTGCGTCAGGAACTCTATGATCACCTATTGAACCAATCTGCATCATTTTTTGAAAAGCATAGAACCAATTTTTTGGTTTCGCGATTGATCGTAAATTGTGCCGCTATCGAACTTGCTGTATCCGCGAATCTCCGCGACGTGCTTCGCGAGTCATTTATGCTGATCTGTTTCATTTCGGCCGCGTTTTACTTCAATTGGCGCCTGATGCTCGGGGCGATGTTGCTCGGGCCGGTGATCGGGCTTTTGACCTCGCAGTTCAGTCGGAGACTCAGGGCACTTTCACACGAGGCCGTCGAGGGCAACAAATCGCTAACTGACACCGCTCAGGAGGCGATCGCCAATCAACAGATCGTCAAGGCTTACGTTGCTGAGGATCGGGAAAACCGCCGCTTTACTAAAATGGCCCGCGTTATCTCGAGTGCCAATCTTCGTGGATTTAGGATCGCGGCTATTTCGCCGCCGACCATAGACATTATAGGTGTCATCGCTCTTGTCGTCCTGTTCTATTTCGGCTTGCGTGAGATCAATGCAAACCGTATGGAATCGGCTCAGTTCTTTGGGTTCCTCTTTTTCTTATTTCGAAGCTACGACCCGATGCGCAAGATCTCAAGGCAGCACAATGAGATATCAAAGGCGTTCGCATCGGCTCGCGACGTCTGGAACATACTCGATGAGCAGGATCGGATGCCCGAAAAGCCGAATGCTGCCGATCTGCCGATACTTTCGGATGCCATCCGATTGAACGGCGTTTCGTTTAAGTATCGCAATAGCGATAGACAGATACTTGAGAACATCGTTCTCGAGATCCCAAAGGGTTCGATGATCGCCCTGGTCGGCGAGAGCGGCGGCGGCAAATCGAGTTTGATCAAGCTGATCCAGCGACTTTACGACCCGACAAGCGGCTCGATCACCTGGGACGGAATCGACTTGCGGGACGCTCGGATCGTCAGTCTCAAGCGTATGATCGCTCTCGTAACGCAGGAGACTGTTTTGTTTAACGATACGGTCGCCTACAATATTTCCTACGGTAAACCGGACGCAACCCAGCAGGAGATCGAAAATGCCGCCCGCGTTGCGTTCGCACACGAGTTTATCGAACAGATGCCGGACGGTTACGACACGCAGGTCGGCGAACGCGGGACGATGCTGTCCGGTGGTCAACGACAGCGCATCGCCATCGCACGAGCAGTGTTGGTAAACGCCCCGGTTTTGATCCTTGACGAAGCGACCTCAGCACTCGACACCGAGAGCGAGCGACTGGTCCAACGGGCACTAGGCAATCTGACGCACGATAAAACGTCGATCGTTATTGCTCATCGCCTCTCAACCATCCAGCGGGCTGACCGGATCGTCGTGATGGAACGAGGGCGGGTCGTCGAAAGCGGGACGCACAGCGAACTGCTTGCGGCGAGCGGACGATATAAGACCCTATACGAAATACAGTTTGCTTCCGAGGTGCAGCTTGACCCGGAAACCGAGATAAATTTATGAGATCAATGACAGGTTTTGGCCGTGCTACCGCAGCCGGCGATAATTTCTCGATCACCGTCGAACTCAAAACCGTAAACAACCGGTTTTTGGACGTGAATTTACGGCTTTCGAGCGAAGTGCAATCGCTCGAAACGGCGATCAAACGGACGATCGGCAACCGACTGTCGCGAGGACGTGTTGACGTAAATCTTCAATACGAACGCAACAACGAGGTCAGCTATGAGATCAATCGACCAATGATCACGGGCTATCTAGCGGCGATGAGGTCGATGAAGGACGAATTTGACCTGGCCGGCGAACCCGACCTGAACGTAATCGCTCGCCTCCCCAATGTGGTTGTCCCGAGCAAGGAAGAAGCCGGGCCGGAGTTTTTCACAGCTATCGAAACAGTCCTGGCCGACGCTCTCGACGATCTGGAAAAAATGCGTGAGGCGGAGGGTGCGTCCCTCGCTGACGAACTTAGCTCAAGACTCACCGGTATCGAATCGCGCTTGCCGGCCATCGAGGCGGAGTCCGCCAAGGTCGGAGCTGAGTACCACGAGCGGCTGCTCAAGCGAATGAACGATATGCTGTCCAAAACGGCGTCGCAGTTCGATATCGATCAGGGACGTCTCGCTCAGGAAGTAGCATATCTTGCGGACCGTGCAGATATCTCGGAGGAGATCACACGACTTCGGACGCACATTGAGCATTTTCGAACGATAATGTCCGACGATAAGGATGTCGGCAAAAGGCTCGATTTCCTGACGCAGGAACTCAACCGCGAAGCAAATACCATCACTTCAAAGACCAATAATATGGTCGTCAAAGAAAATGCACTTGCCATCAAAAGCGAAATTGAGAAAATTCGTGAACAGGTGCAAAATATTGAGTAGAAAATGCTAGGCCGATTTATCATCATCAGTTCACCATCCGGAGGCGGCAAGGGCACGCTCATCAAAGAGGTGCGTGGCATTATGCCCGAACTCGGATATTCAGTTTCTTACACGACCCGCTCGCAGCGTTTTGGCGAGGAAGACGGCCGTGAATACCACTTTGTCTCGCGGGATGAATTCCGGGACCTGATTGAAAAAGGCGAGTTTCTGGAGTATGCGGAGGTTCACGGTAATCTTTACGGAACTTCGATGCGAGCGAGCGAAAAGGTCTTCCAGACCGGAAAAGATCTGATCGTTGAGGTGGACGTGCAAGGTGCCGTCCAGATAATGGAAAAACTCGGCGGCGAGAGCATCAGCATCTTTATCTTGCCGCCATCATTTGAAGTATTAAAGGCACGCTTGACGTCCCGTGCAACCGAAGATCAGGCCGAACTCCAGACACGTCTGCGAAACTCATTTGACGAGGTCTTGCAATATTCACGCTTTAAGTATGTGGTCGTGAATGAAGAACTGCCGGCTGCAACACGGCAGATCGCTTCGATCATTATGGCCGAACGACATTTGCGTGATAGACAAAGCGTATCGATTCAGGTTATCCTTGATAGTTTCGATGCCTCTAGGCGTCAATTTCGTTGAAAGAGTATATCTATGGCTGAAGAAACCTTGATCGAAACCGAAGAAAGCGAAGATGTTGTCGAGACAATTGACCCGCCTGTGATCGATTCGAAATATCGAATGATCATACTGGCGGCTCAGCGTAGCAAACAGCTACAGCGTGGTGCAAATTCGCGCACTGATGTCGACATACGCAAGACTAAACCGACCAGAGTCGCATTGAAAGAGATCAGCGAACGCCGCATCAATTTCACATTCACCGACCAGAATGACGCCCCGACACAGGGCGATTCGTAATTTTCAATAGACATAATACAGAAAAAGGCCATCCGATCGGATGGCCTTTTTCTGTATTTTTCACTTCCTACATACCCTTATAATCGGGCCCGCCGCCGCCCTCGGGCGTCACCCAATTGATGATCTGGTATGGGTCTGCGATGTCACAGGTCTTACAGTGGACGCAATTCGAAAAGTTGACCTTCAATTCCCGTCGCCCCGTGGCGGCGTTAGCTTCCATTTCGTAAACCGCGGCAGGGCAGAATTTTACGCAAGGATTGCCATACTCTTCGACACATCGCGTCGCACAGATTTCGGTGTCGAGTACGTGCAAATGCGCGGGTTGATCTTCGTCGTGTGAAACGCCTGCATAGAAAACGTCGGTCGGCTTGTCGAAGGTCAGCACCTTGTCAAAGGCGACGTTTTCATACCGCGATGTATCGCCGGGATTCTGCCAGAGTTTTTGCATACGCTCGTGGCCGGGCACGTGATGCTCCTTAGGCATAAATCCCCACGCAAGCCCACCGGTAAAGTACTGCAATCCGGTATTGATCAGAGCGGACCAGCGGCCTTTCTGAAATGCAGCGTGGAAATTGCGCACGGGATGCAGTTCGTCGTAGATCCAACTGAGATTAACCTTTTCCTCAAAATGCTTGAGCGTTTTTGATGAAAAATCGCCGTGTTCGAGTGCAGTGACGATGGTTTCCGCAGCCAGCATTCCCGATTTCATCGCGGTATGGATGCCTTTGATCCGTTGTCCGTTAAGAAACGACGCGCAATCCCCGACCAGCAGAACGCCGTCGGAATACAATCGCGGCATTGTAAAATATCCGCCCGCGTTGATCGTCTTGGCTCCGTACTTTATCATCTTGCCGCCCTCGAGCACTTTGGCGACCATCGGATGAGTTTTGAATTTTTGAAATTCGGCGTGCGGATCGATAGTCGGATCCTCGTAATCGAGGCCTGTAACGTAGCCGATACTGACCGCATTTCCCTTTAATCCATAGATCCAACCGCCGCCGTAAGTCCTGTTGTCAGATGGAAATCCGAGCGTATGCACGACCTTTCCCTCAGGGAAATTGCCTTCGGGCAGTTCCCATACTTCTTTGACTCCAAGCGAAAAAACCTGTTCATCCTTACCCTCATTTAATCCAAGCCGGGCGGTCAATTGTTTGGCAAGCGAACCGCGTGAACCCTCGCCAAGCACGGTCACCTTGGCCAAAAGATCCACGCCGGGTTCGAAATTGGGCTTTTTCTTGCCGTCTTTATCAATGCCCTTGTCGCCCGTACGGATCCCGATCACAGCGTCATTGTCATCGTAGAGAACCTCGGCCGCCGGAAACTCCGGAAAGATGTTGATGCCCTCCTCTTCGCACTTTTCGCCGAGCCACTCGCACATTTTACTGAGGCTAATGATGTACTTGCCCTTGTTTTTGAGCGGTGGCGGGATGATCGGGGCGTTGATCCCGCGCTTCTCCATCAAGTACCAAAAGGCGTCTTCGGTCACAACCGAATCGATCGGGCAGCCTTGATCGAGAAAGTCAGGCATTAGTTCGCGGATCGCCTGAGGGTCCATAACGGCACCGGACAGGATATGCGCTCCGACAAAAGGGCCTTTTTCGACAATGGCGATCTCTATCTCGCCGATCGCCGGGCCGGGCTTGATACCTTTCTCGACAAATTCGTCGTGCCTTTGGATCTCACTTTTAAGGTGAAGTGCCGCCGCAAGATTTGCCGGGCCGGCCCCGACAAAAACCACGTCCATCTCGATCTGTTCACGTTCTATCATAATTATCCCGGTCAGTACCGCCTGTCTTATCAGGTCGATCATTAAAATGAATGGCGATTCAGTCGTTTCAAATTATATCAAACCAATGGCAGAAATACGACCGGTAGGGAGTGTGTGTATTGTCTGATAAAATCGTCTCGTGGCCAACCTTAAGAGATACACACTCGCTACCGCGCGTATTTCCGCCTTCGTCATCTCTACGCTATTATTTGGCTGTACCCCAACAAATACAGTCGATCCGCGTCTCTCCGAAAATATGCCGAACAAGATAATCTGGGCGTGGGAGCGTCCCGAGGATCTTCGGGCGTTCGAGGCGAAAGAATTTGCCGTCGCTTTCCTTGCTCAGACGATATTTCTGAAAAATAATGACGTCACGCCTAAATTGCGGCGGCAACCGCTCGAGGTTGCTCCGGGTGCGTACCTGATCGCGGTGACGCGTATCGAAACCGATAAAGACGGAGCAAATCGACCGACATTTGATAAAGATATGATCGAGCGGATCGCATCGCTGGTCCGCGGCACACTCGACCTGCCCAATGTTCGGGCCATCCAGATCGATTTTGACGCCGTCGTGTCCGAACGCCAGGGCTATCGCAAACTGATGCTCGAACTCCGCAGAGTCTTGTCCGAGCCGCGTGCGTCCGGCGACGGTACGAAAACTTCGCAGGAATACATTCCGCTAACGATGACATCGCTCGCCTCGTGGTGCACCGGGGACGCGTGGTTCAACGACTTCCCCGTCGACGAAGCCGTACCGATGGTTTTCCAAATGGGCGCCGACAGCGACAAGATCAAAACGTATTTACGCAACGGTAACGACTGGATGGAACCTCTCTGCCGCGGCAGCTACGGCATCTCGCTCGATGAAGGCAAAATCGAAGGGATGAAAGACGGACGCAGGATGTATTACTTCAAAAACACACCGTGGAACGCTACTGATCTTACGGTACTGAACACGCAATAAATTGCCACTAGCTTTAGCTAGTGGAAAAGGCAACTATTCGTTACTGGGCTTAAGCCCAACTCTTCGTACACAAACGTGAGCCGATGCTAGATGTCGCAACTTATATCGTCGTAATACTGTGGGGAGCCTTTCTCGTCGGGCTTGGGGTGACGTCATTTATCAAGCCTGACGCTACCAAAGCGTTTCTGCTTGCGTTTGCTCAGACGCGTGCTAAACACTTTATCGAAATGGCTCTTCGCCTGATCGTCGGGGCGTCGATGCTCGTCCAATCATCGCGTATCGAGTTTCCGGTGGTCTTCGCAATATTCGGCTGGATGCTCGTCGGCACGACCGCCGTTCTCATACTCGTACCATGGCGTTGGCACAAAGCCTTCGCCGACAAAACCGTCCCAAACGCCGTCCGTTACATCTCCCTAATGGGAATCTTCGCCCTAGCCCTCGGCGTGTTTATGATCTCGCTGATGATCTTGCGACCGTGATCGGACAAAATACCAAAACGGAGTACAATAGCCAAAAAGGAGCCTAAAATATGAAACGATCCATTCTGCTGACATTGGTTTCCGCCATCGTATTCACGATGATCGCAAACGCCCAACCGAATCGTAACGGCAAGCTAGACGATGGTTTTACGTGGTTTGAGACGGTGCCGACATACGGTCTCGATGCAACACAATCGCGTGTCAATACGGGATGGTCTTTGAAGTCGGCAGTGAGGCTGATAGGTGATACGCCGGACGGCAGCATCATTAAGCTCGTTGTCGAAAAGGGCGGCAAATCTGTAATGACTAATTCGTGCAAGGGCGGTTCTTTTCACAACACGCCCGGTGCGGTCGGTGACAGTTTTATGTGGACGTATAGCTGCTGGGACAAGACGCAGTTCACGCTCGAGACCGGTACGTTCGACGTCAAGGTTTTCACGATCATCGGCGGTGCAGAGAAGTTGCAACGTACGTATAAGATCGACGTACGCAAGGTTGACCGCATAAAGGGCAGCGTCCAAAAGCCCGAGCCCGATTTCCCCGAATACTACATCAACCGCCACGCCGAGACGCCCTTCGCCTTTATCTTTCTGCGCCCGGCGACCAGCTATGGCTATTCGCAAACGCTTGCGGCGTCCGAATCCAGTCAGTCAAAAGTCGAAGTTCATTTCAGCTATTCGCCAATGGTCTCGAACGGATTCGGTATCAGGAAAGCGACATGTTCAGTCGACGGCAAGACCGTCACGCCGGACAATTCAAACATAACCGGACTCACGAACATTCTCACCCAAAGTCATCGCAACTACACCGCGATGCACACGGACCGCCTTGCTGCTAAATATAAGGTCGGGCCCGTTTACAAGGACCAGATCGCCTTTGACTCGCTCGAAGTAAATCTGCCGATAGCGTGGGGTAGCAACAGCAACGAAAACCTACCCGCAATGAATAAGCTCAAAGGTAATTGGGAATGCAGGATAATGGAAGGCAGCGAGGTGATACGCACTTTTCGCTGGAAAGTCGGAGCCGACGGCCGCCCCGTGCTTCACCCCGAACAAGCCAACGGCAACATCAATCTCTTTTACAATTCCTATCTCGTCGATATGGAGATCCCGGCAGGCGGCAGCTCGCTCGATAACCGCCTCGTCCCAATGAGCGCCGACAGCGGAATATTTTACGGCATCCCGCTCTCCACCGCCGAAGGCAGAGCCATGACCACTAAGGTCCCCAAAAAAGGAAACCCGTTCCCGATCACGTCCGACAAAGTAAAATGATCGAAATGCGTGACATCAATCCGCACCGCCAATCCCCATCTTAAAGAGGCCGCATCAGCGGCCTCTCATACTGTAAACCTCCCCTGATTGTTACCCGTCTAAATTGGAGTTTTCGGGTTAAGGAGAACGTGTCCGCATGATGCTCTGGGAGGCATGCCTCCCAGAGCATCTGGGCCGGCGGCGGTTGTAGAAATCGATCCACTTGGCCGTTAGTTCTCGTACCTGGTCCAAACTTTCAAAGATATACATATCGAGGATCGCCTGACGATATGTCCTGTTAAAACGCTCGACGTAGCCGTTTTGCATTGGGCGTCCGGGTTTGATGAACGCGAGCTCGACCTGGTTCTGCTCGGCCCAGTCCGCGACTGCTACGCTCGTGAACTCCGGTCCGTTATCGAATCGGATCCGCTGCGGCAGGCCTCTCGTTTCGGCGAGCCGGTCAAGCACTCTGATGACCCTTCTGCTTCCGAGATTGAGATCGATCTCGATTGCCAGCACCTCGCGTCGGTGGTCGTCGATCACGTTAAAGGTGCGAAACCGACGTCCGTCACCCAATGCATCGCTCATGAAATCCGCCGACCAGCTTTGGTTCGCACTGACGGGAACCGTCAATGGCTCAGGATGCCTCGTCGGAACACGCCGCTTATACTTTCGACGCTTGTTCAGCTTCATCTCGCAGTAAACACGGTGCACACGCTTGTGGTTCCAACCGTGCCCGTCGGCTTTGAGCAGATCGTAGAACTTCCCAAATCCGAGATCGGGATGGTCTCTGGCGAGATTGCCCAGAGCTTCGATCAACGCCGCGTCGTCCCTTTGTTGCGGCGAGTACCGATACACCCGTCTCGATATCAACACCGCTTCACACGCACGCCTCTCACTAAGCTCATGTTCCGTTTTCAAATACCCGACCGCCTCTCGCCTCAACGGCGTCACCAGCCTTTTTTTCGATCAGTCCTTTCAACGCTCGGTTCTCTAAACTCATCTCCGCGTACATCGCTTTCAGCTTTGCGTTCTCTTCCTCAAGCTCCCGCAGCCTCTTGATCTCGCTCGCTGTCATCCCGCCATACTTCGCCTTCCAGTTGAAATACGTCGAATCCGAGATCGAATGCTCGCGGCATACCTCAGCCACCTTCCGACCGTTCTCCACCGCTTTCAATATCCCCAATACCTGCCCTTCACTAAACTTACTCCTCTTCATCTTCAGCCTCCTTCTCTATCCTATCTCAAAGGCCGAAATCTCCACTTACCAGTGGTTACATTCTAAGGGATCCTTACAGTAGAATGCGGATAATCTTAAAGAAAAACTAACTGTTTCCCGTGCAGTCACTAATACTTCAAATGCTCCTTGGGGAAGGTTTACTTCAATTGAATCGCCAGATATAAATCCGTTTGATGAATAGTAACCACCCTTAATCTGAACGCTCACGTTACCTCTCGCACTAAAGTTACCTTGTATACGAGCGGGAGACTTTAGTCGAAAGCGATAGACGCGCGAATCTTCTGGTCTCGAATAACCTGCGCTAAGAACATCGGTCGCACTCACGATGATTTCACTCATAATAGGGCGTTTTGGTGTCGAAGTAGCTAGTTGCGGTAATTGTATCGGTGAATATGATGGCAACGGGGTTACCTCCGGTAATCCCTCGACGTCTAGTTCGTTCGACGTCGTATTCGATTCGGAGTTTGAATTTGGCTTTGGAACAGATGACTTAGTTGTAACTGTTGGGCTGACGGTCGGAGAAGCAGTAGGAGTGGCTGGAGGTGTATTATTTTCTAATGTGTTTTGATTTGTCGCCAAGTCCGGTGATGGGGTTTGTCCAAGATATCCAACACTTACAACAACGATTCCTACGATTAGGAAAAGGCTAGTTGTCATAAATAGATACGTAAAAGTAGCATAGCGCGGCAATGCCGAGTTTCGTGCTTCTTTGTCCGTCAAGGACGCTCCGCAATCCGAGCAAAATGAATACTCGCATTCTCTCGAAAACGAACAACATTCCTTTTCATACAAATCTAACTCGTTCATTTCCTTTTTTGCAATGTGAAATACAAATGCCGAACCTATTCCAAACCAACCGATAACCCCCGCACCTAAAAACACAAGAAGTGACGAAATCCTATCTAACCAATTCGAAGCTGCAATCTGACGAAGCGTGGCTCCCCAATGTCTAACGCCGCCGTGATGTGAGCAAGTCCCACTTCCAGTACTCCGACTAAACCAACTATCACTACAAACAGCTCCAACACTTTGTGGAACAGTTTGCGCAAATTGTTTAAGCGAATGAAACTCAGCGTAATCCCACTTTAGGTAAAAGTAAGTCGGAATCGCGAAAAGTACGACGACCGATACCTGAAATAGAAATACTAAAGCAAGATTCTTCATTTAATTATCAGCATATCGAACGGTTGAGGTTCGAGGTAGGTGCAAGAGCTACACTCTGAGTAGATTAAGTTATGCTCGCGTTCGCACAATATAGAAACGCCATGTCCATCGATACCCACTTGTAAATTCCTTGACTCCACTCGTCGGGGTTGCCCTTGGCACTGAGGCATAGTATTCATAGCGACCACCGCCGGTCTCAATTTCAACTTCCTTATCGGCCGGGACGGTATATGTTACTCCGCCGAATTTAAGAGTCAATATTCTGTCTGTGTCGTTTACCGCCCGAATTACCGTCTCGGTGCCACCAACATACTCTCGTTGAAATGGAGTTTCGCCTGCGGAGAGCGGTTTTGTCGTCGTCTTGGGCCGTTTGTCGTTTCTCGAATCTGTAATGACGGGATCAGGAGAGGACTCATCTTCGTCGGTAATTCTAATAGCATTCCCATGAATCCAGCCGACATATTTTGGAGATTGAATCAGATACCATGGTGATTCTACTTTGTATATCTGGAACGTCTCATCTTTTACAAGTTTCGTCACAATGACGCCGGCGTTCGAGGGTGTTCCACGCAAATTTGCCTGTATCGAGATAACTACCCCACTCTCCTGCGCAAAAAGAGGCAGCGAAAGAAATATTAACATCAGGAAAGTCAGTATTTTACACTTCATTTGAATTAATTCCTCCTTTAGGGCGTTGGAGGCGTTGGGGGGGGCTTTTTCTTTGGGGGATTTTCTACGTGGCTGGCGGATTTCCACGAAGCCAAAGCTGCTACGTCGCCGTCGAAGACTAGTTCGATCAGGTAGCCGCAGGTGCGTTTCCGTTGCATTAGGGCGTCGACCTTTGCGAGTATTGACGCGCGTTTGCCGACTTTGCCGCCTTGGGCGGATGATCGGGCGGCGGATAGGGCTTCAGAACGGTCGAGAGTCTTAATACGTCTGCGGGTTACGTCGTCCATGAGGTAAATCTCCCTGAGGTTGAAGTTTTACACTCTTATTGTGAGTGTGCCGTCTATCTTACACCTGAATAGTGAAGTGTCAATGCCGCGGACGGACTTCGAACAAGCGTTGAAGCGTATGAAAGTGGCGTGGAAATCGTTGTGAGTGATGTTGCGACGATTCTATGTAGCGTTTTCGGAGCCCAGTCGCTATCGCACCCGGTTCTGACAAAACTGACCGCCCGCTGATGCAGGCGGTTATGACTGAGACACATCAGAAGGGCAGGCGTGAATACCCGCACTTTAGATCGCATTTCATTAATTCACGGACAGTGCCGTACCGATATTCGTACGGTTTAGACTACCTGAAAATTGATCGCATATTCCGCTAGCTTTTCGGTACCGTTTGTTTCGACAACGATCTTGTAATTACCGGTTTCAGGAAGCGTGAGGCTAAAGTCGTTTCTTTGGACGTAGATCGTGTAACCGTTCGGTCCAATGAGGGAAATTTCAGCACCTTTGTTGCGAAGGAACGAGACGTCCATAGTTTGTCCTTTTTTCGCACCCAGAATGTAGGTATGGACATCAGGCCTCACGATACTTAACACCCCAGAATAATCCGCTGATGACCTGCCAGCGTTAAATTTAACTGTTTTGGTAAATGTACCGGTTCCCATCCCCGGGATAGTTTGAGCGACGTTGCCGGCGCCAGTAACAGAGAACGTAATATCATAATCCGAATTTGCATTCCCGGCCTTTACGATAATTTTGTAGTTTCCGGTCTTATTTACGGTGTCATCGAAATCGACAATATCAACTGCCTTTACGAATGAGTTTCCCGACGGTTCTATTACAGTAAAGAGAGCATCTGACGTTTTGCCCTGTTTCATATTCACGACCAATTTCTGACCGGCTGATATTTTCAGAGTGTAGGTGTATGTCGTGCCCGGGGTGATCGACCGACTATAGGATTTCGACGTACTGCCTTGAGCAAAAGTCACGACTTCGCCACTACCGCTTCCGCTTGTTGAGTTGGCGGGAGCGGTATTCGCCGGTGCTGAATTTGATCCGGAATCTGCAACTACCGGACTTGTCTCTGCACTTGCCGGTTCAGATCTCCGGATCTCTTTGGAGCTCAAAGAATCGCCGCATCCGGCAGTAACTCCGAACGCTGAAACAATAAATAAAACGATGTAAAGTTTGTTAGAAATGGACATAATGGATTCTTCTTTAAGGAAGACTTTAAGCGAAGTGATCTCGCATATGCAAATTTGGACCAAGCCAAAGTCCCTGAATAAATGACCAGATCTGCCTCAGAAAATACGATCGGCACTAATTAGTGAGCGAAAGTTATGTTAAGGTATGTAAATCCTCGAAAGATCAAAATGCTATTTGGACTCGTAATTATGTGCGGATTCTCAATTACAAGTTTAGGAATTTCAACGAAACTTTAACGAAATAGATCACTGTGAAACAGACAAATAAGCGGAGACTGCTGGCAATCTGACTCGTTTTACTGATTCCCATCATATCGATAATTTCCATAATTGGCTAAATATACATACCGGGACTGATCGCTTAAAGCTATGCCGATCCCTGGTGGAAAAAGGACGGAAATACGAAACGCGAGACGAAGAATGCAGGCTCTGTGTTTGCGGAATACACTATTGCTTCGGGTAACAAAATGACTCAAAAAGTTTTGATCGGCAATGCATACAATAACGCTGGCGATCTTAATGTCTATAGTTATCAGTTCGCACATAATGGAAAGGAATTGACTCTGACTAGAAATGGTCAGACGTTTATTCCTTGGCTACGCAAATAATTTTTGTACTTGACCCGACTGTAATAAAAGGAATCTCAAAAAGAATAAATATGAAAATACTGAAGTCGCTCCAGCTTAAGACATTATCGTCAAAGCTTTTTGTTAAACTGACGATCGTTATCGCGATCACGATAGTGGCCAGCCAGTGTTCGTGGTTCGATAAGTCCAAAACCTACCGGCTAACGAACAAACTCGATGGCAAAGACAGATCGATGGCCTTTAACAAAGGTAGCGGAAGCGAAATAGTAATTAAGGACTCGGCGGACGATGAAGCTCAGTACTGGAAAATTACGCCGGAGGGAGAAAATTACTACATTCGAAATGTCCTCTTTGGAAGCAAGGAATCGCTAGAGGTCAAGGACGACAAGAGCGACATTTTCGTCGGAATGGCTTTGACAGCAAAAGACGACGGCCAAATGTGGGCGATCTCGCCGGTCGGTGATGACTACTTCCGGATCACTAACAAATGGATCGGAAATAAGAAGGCTCTGTCACACCAAAAGATCGAGACTGTAGATATTAAACTCAAAGATTCAAACGCCAGCGACGGACAACTTTGGAAAAAGGTGGCGGGTCAAAACGGATATGTCCGTTTCGTCAACAAAAAACTGGGTGACGGAATGTTTTTGACTGTGCCGAATGACGGCACGATGGCCAATTTGGGCATTGAAAAGGGCGATTATGCGGGAGCCAATTGGAAGTTATCACCTGCCGGAAATGGCTGCGATAATTTTGCCAATGAATATGCTCAGGGGAAGTCTTTAGACGTGGTCAACGACGATAAAAAGGACAGTGTCCAAGTGGTTAAGACAGAAAACGTTAGCGGACAATGTTGGAAAATGACGCCGGTGGGAAATGATTACTTTCGTTTAACCAACTCGTTTCTTGGAGAAACAAAATCGCTTGAGGCCGCGGTCCTTGTTACATTCTCTCTGGAAATGGCCCCCAAGTCGGACACCGATCCCGGTCAACTCTGGAAAATGACAAATATCTCGTCAGGTAAATAACCTGAATCGATTTGTTAACCAATCGCTGGCACTAAGAGCAGTTCATTGGATGGGTTTGCCTAAGATCCAAACTGCTTTTTCAAACTCTCCGTGTAAGGTGCACGAGCGACGCCTTTTTCCGTGATGATCGCGGTGACAAGGTCGTTGGGCGTGACGTCGAAGGCGTAGTTTGTAATGCCGACGCCTTCGGGGGCGAGCTGGTGGCCTTTGACGTGGGTGACTTCTTCCGGCCCTCGTTCCTCGATCGGTATCTCGTCGCCATTGGGGCAATTCATATCGACGGTTGAGAGCGGTGCCGCGACGTAGAACGGTATGCCGTGGCGTTTTGCCAAAACGGCGACCATATAGGTGCCGATCTTATTGGCGACATCGCCGTTGGCCGCGATCCGGTCGCTGCCCACCACCACGGCCTGAATATCACCACGCTTCATAATGTGGCCGCTCATATTGTCGGTGATCAGCGTCACGGGAATGTCGTCTTCCATCAATTCCCAAGCGGTGAGCCGAGCTCCTTGCAGGTATGGCCGCGTTTCGTCGGCGATGACCGCGATATTCTTGCCCTGATCGACCGCACCGCGAATCACTCCAAGCGCAGTACCCCAAACGCCGCCCGTCGCCAAAGCTCCCGCGTTGCAGTGCGTTAGAACCGTATCATTATCCGCGAGCAATTCGCCGCCGAACTGAGCGATCAAACGCTGAGCTTCGATGTCTTCGTCGTGGATCGCAAGCGCGTCGGTTTTGAGTATCTCTTTGATCTCGCTGACCGACTTCCCTGCTGATTTGGCCTGTTGGAACGTGCGATTCATACGGTCGATCGCCCAAAAGAGATTGACCGCAGTCGGACGCGTCCTAGCTAGAACGTCTCCGGCGAATTCGAGTTCGTCTTCGAGATCAACGACCGTCGTGCCGACGAAATTCTTAGCCGCGATGGCCATTCCATAAGCCGCTGAAACGCCGATCGCCGGAGCACCGCGCACAACCATATCTTTGATACCGGCGGCGACTTCGTCGTAAGTCTTAAGCGTCAGCCAGACTTCCTCGGTCGGCAGCAATCGCTGATCGAGCATCAAAACGCCTTCGTCGGACCACTTTACGGGAATAATATCGAGTTTCATAAAGTCCTCGATTATAGCGGAACAGTCGGCAATTGTGAAATTCATCTCCTCTCTCGGCGTTTCGCGTGGCTTTGAGTAAAACCATCTCTCGCAAAGCCGCAAAGTACGCAAAGAAGACCCACAAAGGAAGAGAAGAACTTTTGTGGCACGACTCTCGTTACTAATGCCATGACACTCGAACACATCCTCGACGACCTGCACGTCGCCGTCACTCGGCGTTGGTGGACACAGGGCTTTACCGCATTTACACGAGTGCTGCTCGCCATCGGATTCATCCCGCCGAGCTATACCAAGATTATCCACCAGCCATTCACATCGCTCCCGGACTCGACGCCGGTCGGCCATTATTTCAACGCACTTTATCAGACAGGATTTTATTACGAATTTATCGGCTGGGGACAAATGATCGCCGCCGTTTTGCTTCTGATCCCACGAACTTCGCATCTCGGAGCGATGTTGTTTCTACCGATAATCGCGAATATCGCCGTCTTGACTGTCTCAGTCGGATTCAAAGGCACTTGGGTGATAACGATCCTGATGTGTCTTGCGGCGACATATCTCGTCGCCTGGGAATATGATCGCCTAAAGCCGCTCGTCTTTTATTCCCGGCGGCAACGAACCCGCAAATTCAGCTATCAGTTTTTCAAGATACCCGCTATTTTTGCTGCCGGTGCAATACCACTCGGACTGTTATTTTGGGCTCTGGGGCTCGGAAATATCAGCAATTATCTGAAAGTGACCGGGTTTCTGATAATCGCCGGTTTCTGCTTCGGAGTCGTTGTTGCCCTTCATTACCGGTCGATGCAGGTCGGTGAACTAGTTGACCCGGGCTCGGATAAAGCTATTACCCTCAGCTAGATATTTGATACGGCGGTCCGCATAGTTTATAGTTTTTGGATACTTCGATCACTTTGAAAGCAAGGTTATCTGACGATTTAGCAATGGAGATCGCCGAAACAAACCAGAGTAATATGCAACCTGCCGCGGGCCTCGATCTGAAAACGACGAGCGAAAATAATTTTGATTACACACGACAACTTCCGGAAAATCTCGTACAACTAAACGAGATCTCGATGAATTTTTACTGGTGCTGGAGGCCGGAGGGTATCGCACTTTTTCGCGACCTCGACCCTGCCCTGTGGGACAAATGTGAACAGAATCCGCGATTGATGCTCAAAAAGATCAGCGGCCTTCGTTTGTGGCAGAGATCTGCCGACAACGACTATGTGGCCCGCGTCGAGAGTTTTTACTCGGAGTTTCGCAACTACATCGCATCGGCGAGTGATGCGGCAAAGTCACCCGATATCGCGTATTTTTGTGCGGAATACGGCGTTCATAATTCCCTGCCCAATTACTCCGGCGGACTCGGCATACTTGCCGGTGATCATCTTAAATCCGCAAGTGACCTTAATGTCCCGCTGATGGCGATCGGCCTGCTTTATCGTTACGGCTACTTTCGTCAACAGATCAGTCACGAAGGCTGGCAGGAAGAATCGTACAATGACATCTTTGCCTCGGAATTGGCCCTGACGCCCGTCAATGACGCGTCGGGCGAACGCTTAATGGTTTCGGTCAAGATCCGCGGCCGCGACGTTTTCGCCCAGGTCTGGATCGCCCGGATCGGCCGAATTTCGCTCTACTTGCTTGATACCAATCTTGGACGCAATAGCGACGTCGATCGCCTAATCACGGGCCATCTCTATGGCGGCGACACTGAGACGCGAATTGTGCAGGAGAAAGTGCTCGGAATGGGCGGTGTCCGTCTGCTGCGTAAGCTCGGGGTCGATCCTAAGGTCTATCACCTGAATGAGGGCCACGCAGCATTTTCCACACTCGAGCTTTCAAAAGAGTTTCTCGAGGCTAATCCGGACGTAACATTTCCGGATGCTGTCGAGGCGATCCGCGAAAAGTGCGTTTTTACAACGCATACTCCGGTCGCCGCGGGCAATGATGTCTTTGCAACTCAGGCGTTGGACGAGTGTTTTGATCAAGAATTTAAGGACTCGCTGAAATTGACCCAGAATGAGTTTTTGGCTCTCGGCCGAGCTGATCTTTCTGACGACAGCGAGGGTTTTGGAATGTCGCCGCTCGCGATCCGGATGTGTCGTTCGTCGAACGGCGTCAGCGAAAAGCACGGCGAGGTTTCGCGCAAATTGTGGCTTAAAATGTTCCCCGACCTTTCGGACCCCGGTGCGGTGCCGATCACATCGATCACCAACGGCGTTCACGTACCGACTTGGGTCGCACCTATATTTCAGAACATATACGAAAGCCGCATCGGCTCAGATTGGAACGAGATGGTGCGGAACCCGGAGGCGTGGACCGCGGCTGTCCAAAAGCTTTCAGACAGCGAGATCTGGAATGCTCATAGGACGCTAAAGAGCCTATTGATCGCGTTTATGCGCGAAAGAACAAAGTCAGTTGATACCGGGTCCAAGGACACCATTCACGAACACGAAGACACACGAAAGCTGTTTTCACCGGACGTTTTGACCATCGGTTTTGCACGCCGCGTTGCGGCATATAAACGCTGGGACCTTTTGTTTACCGACCTTGAGCGTTTATTGAAAATGGTCGATGACGCCGATCGCCCGGTACAGTTTGTTTTCGCCGGCAAAGCTCACCCGCAGGACAATACAGCCAAAACGATTTTGCAAAAGCTGATGAGTATCAATCACGATTCAAATTGGCAGCGTCGTGCCGTATTTATTGAGGACTATGATCAAGAGATCGCCCGATATCTCGTCCACGGCGTCGATGTCTGGATGAATGTGCCGCGTCGGCCAATGGAGGCAAGCGGTACAAGCGGTATGAAGGCAGCTATGAATGGTGCTCTCAACTTCTCCGTTTTGGACGGATGGTGGATCGAGGGCTATAACGAGGTCAACGGATTTGCAATCGGCGGACTGGACGCCGACGAAAATGACGATATCACGGATGCCGCCGATGCCGAGGCACTATACCAGACTCTTGAGAAAGAAATAATACCGACATATTACGGCGTTGGCGAAAACGGGTTGCCGTCCGATTGGATCGCTCGAATGCGTAACTCGATAGCGACGCTGACACCGCAATTCTCTAGCGATCGAATGGTATCAGATTATCTGGCAAATATTTACCGCTTCGCCGATGACTAATTTATAGATCTTCATTTGTCTTATGCAAAATACGGAATTCCAAACCGGCACGATCAGTCCTGTCGAAATTTACAAGGAAGCTTGGGCTCTGATCAAAGACCGCTATTGGCTCGTTTTCGCCATTGTGATCGTCGGGATGCTGCTCGGTGGGGCGATTCCCGTAGTCCTGATCGGGCCGATGATGTGCGGTATGTTCATTTGCCTGTTCGACCTGATCGATGGACGCGAATTAAAATTTGAAACGCTTTTTAAGGGATTTGACTATATCTGGAAGAGTTTGCTCGTTTCGGTTCTCATCGTGGCTCCGATCCTTGTAATGTTGTTCACCATTTACATCCCGATCATCGGAATGGCATTGGCCGGGCCTAGAATGAGCGAATCCGAATTAATACCGTTTCTGATCGGAACCTTTATATTTGAGGTCGTAGTGGTGTTAATAATGGTGTGCTTTCACACATTGATAATGTTTGCTTACCCATTGATCGTCGAACGCGGCCTTACGGGCGGTCAGGCAATTAAGGTGAGTGCCAAAGCCGTCTGGAATAATCTGGCCGGAATGGCGGGGCTTTTGGGCGTTGGGTTTCTGGTAGGGATCGTCGGCTATATGATGCTTTGCGTCGGATTGTACCTGGTTTTGCCGTTGATAATGATGGCTCAGGCTGTCGCGTTTCGAAAAATATTTCCAAAGTTGGAATCAAAGACAGTTTAATCACAGCGATGACTCCACAAATAGTTGATCTTGACTCGATCGAAAAATTGAATGCGCTCGTCGAACGCTCGTTCGAGAAATCGGTCTTTGTGCTAAAGCACAGCCGTACTTGCGGGATCAGTGCCGATATTTTCGAGCAACTCGGTTCGCTCGAAGGCGAGATAAACTTGATCGTCGTCCAAGATCATCGGACTGTGTCTAACGCAGTTGCCGACCGTTTGGCTGTACGGCACGCTTCGCCGCAGGCATTTGTGATCAAGAACGGCGAGGTCACGTATCACGCAACCCATTACGGCATCGACCCGCGGGCGATCCAGATCGCTCTTGACAGTTAAATATATGATCGAACCACTGCAAATAATTGAAGAATCAGATAACACTATCTCGATCAAATGGTCGGATGATACCCAGACCGAGTACACCGCACCGCAGCTTCGGCGGTCGTGTCCGTGTGCTACTTGTGTCAATGAGTGGACCGGCGAGAAAATGCTCCGCGATGAGAGCGTTGCCGATGACCTCAAGTTCGGCCATATCTCGATCGTCGGAAGGTACGCGTTAAATTTCCATTTCAGTGACGGTCACGATACCGGGATCTTTAGTTTTGTATTTCTGCGGAAATTGCCGACGATGGCGCTATAATCGAGTTATGCACGAACGCGATATATTTGACGAGCGGCAAGAAGTAAAAAGGGCAAATTTCTCGTGTCCGACTTGCCGTGAACGAAACGATTACGACGTCCGCTGGATCAAGCGAACCAAAAAGAAGCAAGCTCCGCGTAATATAAATGAGCACGAACGGGCTCAATATGCGAAATCACGCGATTATATGGTGCGCGTGGACGATATGCTGATGTGCAAAAATATTCGATGCAGGCGTCGATTTGAGATACCGTCATCACAGTCGGTCGTTTTTATTTGATCGATCCAAAAATACAAAAAAGGCGGCCGGAAAATCTTAGGGCCGCCTTTTTCTATTCAAATTTGATCGTATTAGTAGATCGAGAACGTGTATTCCACCTGTTTAGTTACCGTTTGGCCGACACCATTAGATTTAGCCGGCTCAAACCTTATCGAGCGTGCCGCAGCGATCGCCTGTTCCGTCAATCCGTTGGGCAGTCCCTTGACCGGCGATATACTGCCGATCGCACCCGACGCTAGAAAGGTTACACGGAGAATAACCGTTCCCTGAACCTGATTCTGACGAGCAGCGTCAGTGTACGACGGTTTCGGCTTGGCCAAGATTTTCATCGGAGCCGTTACACCGACCGGACGCGGAGGCGGAGGCGGACCGCCGTCTCCGTCACCGGAGCCATCGCCGTTGCCATTACCGTTTCCATTTCCCCAGCCCGAACCATTTCCGTTTCCGGCACCGGTACCATTGCCGTTACCTTGACCGGTTCCGCGGCCGCTGCCGATACCGCCGCCCGTTCCGGGGCCATTAGACAATCCGGGTGCACCATTGGGATCACCCCATTTTCCGTAGATCTTTGGGAACTTCATCGTTCCTTCGGTCGTCGGAGTTTCGAGCATCGGCGTGTCCGATTTCGGTGTGTTCACATTCGGTGGACGCGTTGGCGTTTTCGACTGATCAGCCAGATCGCCTTGCGATGCCGGATCCTTTTCGTCTCGGCCACCACCGCCACCGCCGCCGCCGTCATCCTTGTTTTTCTTCTGGATCTGCTCTTCTTCGACGGTCATCGGTACGTCGTCAACCAAAACAGCAGAAAAGATATCGTCGTTGATCGCCCCGATATCCAGATCCTTACTAAAAATACTAAAGATTAGCCCCGAGAGCAGGGCCAGAATCATAAAACCAAAAGTGCCGACTATCAGAGAATTTCGCTGGCCGACGTTTTTTTCCTCAATGACCGTCACATAAAATCCACCGTCGCGGGCAAATCGGCTGTGTTCGTCTTCAAGGTTAACCGTCGTGCGGTCGGCATCGAGGGGCGTTGTCGAAGTAAATACGGGCGGAGTCACCGGAACTTCTACGGACTTCGCTTTAACCGGAGCGGGCGTTTCTACGACTTCCTCGACTACGGGTTCTTCGACTGTAGGGACGATCGGAGTCACCGCCGCGGCCTCGATCGGGGCCGGAGTTTCCATAACGACCGGTTCCACCACCGCGATCGGTTCGGGAGCAGCAATTATGACCGGAATCGGCGGTTCCGGAGTCGGAGTCGGTGCCACGGCCGGGGCTTTATCGACGGCCGTTTTCATAACCGGACTCATCTCAAAAGCCTGCAGAGCCGCACCGCAATTCGGGCAAAACCCAAATTTTTCGGCAAAGCTTTCGTCGCAAGAATTGCAATACTTAACAATTTTTCCCATCTTATAGGCCTCACTTAGCGAACGACCGCTTCCGGCAAATTCGATAATGCTCAATTATACCCCGTTTCCGGTGGATGTTAAGCGGTTTGTCAAGAAATTTCCGTCTGCGTCAAACGAACTACCGCTTTACAATTCTGATAGATGCTGCATTCGTTTGACGCGATGCCTACACCGATCTAAAATTTCAGTTTGGTCTTATAGTCGATTATTTGCCTTTGACAACATAATCGTCTCGCCGTGCAACTAAGCATCTTGTACGGTTTGTAAAACGTGTCAGTTCCACAGTTGCAGAATTGTCGAGATTATTATGACCTATTTTAAGAAAAAGTTTTTTGCTACAGCATTCGTTGCCGGATCGGCACTCTTGCTTGCCGGATCGGCATTTGCCCAGGGCACGCTGCCGCAGCCTAAACAGGAAAAGCTACTAAATGGCCTGAAGATCCTGATGTGGCCAAATGCCAAGGCTGACTCGGTAACCGTAACCGTCCGCGTCCACAGCGGAACGAGCTTTGACCCTCAGGGCAAAGAGGGTGTGATGCGTCTGCTCAGCGAAAACATTTTTCCGGAACGCTCGGCACGTGAATTTTTCACCGAAGATCTCGGTGGCGGACTATCGGTCGAGGCCAATTACGACTTCATCGAGATCATCGCGAGTTCGAAGCCTGAGAATTTCTTGACAATGATCGAGACTCTCTCGGCCGCGATCGCCAACCCGACGATCGACAAACCGACCACCGCAAAACTGCGCTCTGCACTGATCGATGAACTTAAAAAGCAGGAAAGCGATCCCGCCTACGTTGCGGACAATGCCGTTGCGGCACGAATGTTTGGGACATTTCCGTACGGACGCCCGCAATACGGCAGTTCGGCGAGCGTTGCAAAAATAGATTTTGCTGACCTTCTGGATGCCAAACAGCGCTTTTTAACTGCTGATAATGCGACTGTTACGGTCGTCGGCAACTTTGACCGCCCACTCGGATTTCGGGCGATGCGTCGATATTTCGGGGCTTGGCTCAAATCCGACAAACGTGTTCCTTCGACATTTCGACAGCCTGATCCGCCGCCTGCGGCAGTAATTTCCGTACCTTCGCCACAGCCTGACGCATTTGCGATCCGCTTTGCGATTCGCGGATCCGCACGAGGCGACCGATCATTCGCGGCGTCCGAGGTCTATGCTCAGATACTCGAAACGCGTCTGAAAGCACGTGCCCCCAATGCAAATCGGGACGACGTATTCGTCCGGTCGGAGAGCCATATTTTGCCGGGCATCATCATCGTCGGATTTGACGGGAAAAAAAGCTCGACTGCAAATGCCAACGGTAAGATCGAGGCGTTCGAACTTGTTGCTAACATACTCGCCGAACCCATCACCGATGCCGAATTTCAAGCGGCCCGGAAATTGTTTAAGGAAACGTGGATGAAGCAGACCGTCACTGAACTTTTCCTCGATTTCGACACGTTTAAGACGGCGAGTGCTGACGCCGACGCGTTGGCCGCGGATAAGGTCACCGTCGACGAAGTACGAACTTTTGCGGCATCTGCTGTAAAACAGACGCCGGCCGCGATCTTGCTCAATTCGCCGGCGACCAACAACTAAAACGTGCAAAGAGAGTTGAACGAGAAAGAAGCGGCTCACGCCAACGCTGTCCGCGAAATGTTTTCGGGGATAGCTAGGCGCTATGACCTGCTCAATCATCTGTTATCGCTGAATATCGATAAGGGATGGCGTCGTAAAGTATCAGGCGAACTTCGCGATGTGCTGGACCGTAAAGATGCGGTCGTGTTGGACGTCGCGTGCGGAACCGGCGACCTTTCGATCGAACTCAGGCGAAATTCGTCAGCTCGCATTATCGGAACTGATTTTTGTCGGCCGATGTTGACGGTTGCTCAGTCCAAACCGTCCGGCGGCACCACGCCGATCCCGTACGTTGAGGGCGATGCTCTCAGGCTTCCCTTTGCCGACAACAGTTTTGACGCCGTGACGATCGCTTTCGGATTGAGAAATCTAGCGAGCGTGGCGGACGGCCTGGCCGAACTATTTCGGATCATCAAACCGGGCGGACGACTGGCCGTACTCGAATTTTCTGCTCCCGTCGTACCGGGATTTGGTAAGCTATTCAACTTCTACTTTTCGCACATTTTGCCTCGTATCGGCGGTGCCGTCAGCGGTTCACGCGGTGCGTACGAATACCTTCCCGATTCGGTCTCGAAATTTCCGGATCAGAAGCGGCTTGTCGCAATGATGGAGTCGACCGGTTTCGGGGCGGTCAAGTTCCGCAATTTGACGGGCGGAATTGCTGCCCTGCACATCGGCACAAAACCCTAAAGGGTTGTCATCGCGGCTTTTAAGTTATAAAATCTGTCTGCTCGCCAGCGATCCAAATGAAATATCGCATCCTAAATATCCTGCGCCAGCTCGCCCTGATGCTGCTTGTGATCTGGACGGTCGTATCACTCGTCACATTGTTGATCGAGCTTGTGCCCGGTACGCCGGCGGCTGTGATATTAGGCGAAACTGCAACGACTGAACAGATCGAGAACTTCAATAAAAAGCACGGCCTTGACCGCCCGGCATTTTTTTTCTCATACACGGACGACAGCGGTTTTAGCTGGAACGGAATTGATAACCGTTACGTGGATTACTGGAAAGGCCTTGTTCAAGGCGACCTCGGAATGTCTTTCCGAACCGAACGGCCCGTCCGCGATATGATCTTCGAACGCTACCCGGCGACGATCAAACTCGCACTCGCCGCGATGCTCGTAGCCATCGGTATCGCGATTCCGCTAGGCGTCGTCGCGGGTTCGAACAAAAACAAGTTTATCGACAATGCCGCATCATTCGTGGCACTTTTGGGAATATCGCTCCCGACATTCGTTGTCGGGCCTTTTCTGGTCTATCTTTTCGCGGTCAATCTCAGGATATTTTCGCCGACGGGTAGTGCCCACCCGGAGGATATAATTCTCCCTGCCGTTACGCTCGGCGGCGCTTTGTCGGCGATCCTGACGCGTATGGTGCGTTCTAGCGTAATTGAGGAACTGGGTGAGGACTACGTCCGCACAGCGCGTGCAAAGGGCCTCAGCGAGCGAATGGTCGTGTACAAACACGTGCTCAAGAATGGATTGATACCTGTAGTGACGATACTCGGGCTCCAACTCGGCGTATTGCTGGCTGGTTCGATAATCACCGAAAAGATATTTAACTGGCAAGGACTGGGGCTACTGTTGCTCGACGACGGTATCGGCAAACGAGATTATCGTCTCGTTCAGGGTTGTGTGTTGGTCATCAGTGTGACGTTCATTATTGCCAATTCTCTTACGGATTTTGTATACCGGCGGCTCGATCCGCGCATTCGACTAAGTTAGATGAACCGGCTTACTTACATCGGCATCGCGATCGCGATGGTCGTCGTCCTGGCGGCCATATTCGCATCTGTTTTGTCGACACACGACTTTAACGCTCAAAATCTGATGTTGCGGTATGCGGCTCCGAGTGGCGAACACTGGTTTGGCACAGACGCACTCGGTCGCGACATTTTTTCGCGAGTTCTATATGGTGCTCGGATCTCATTGGAGGTCGGAATCACGGTCGTTACCGTTTCGGCGGTCGTCGGCACAATACTGGGTGCGATCGCAGGCTTTTACGGCGGAATTGTCGATAAATTTCTTTCGGGTTACGTATTCAACGTCTTTCTGGCGTTCCCAGGGCTGTTGCTCGCCATCGCTCTCGTCGCCTTTCTCGGAGCCGGCCTTGGCAAACTCATTCTAGCCCTTTGCGTGATCGGTTGGGTCGGATATGCCCGCGTAATGCGTGGACAGGTGTTGAAAGTCCGCGAATATGACTATGTTCAAGCGGCAAGAGCACTCGGAGCAAGCAATATGCGTATTTTGTTCACGCATATTCTGCCAAACGCCATTCAACCGCTGATCGTACAGGCGTCGCTCGGAATGGCCGGTGCGGTCTTGTCGGAAGCGTCGCTTTCATTCCTCGGGCTCGGAGTGCCCTCGGTTCCAAGTTGGGGCACGATGATCGACGAAGCACGAGGCTTTGACCTTCTGATCAACGCTCCGCACGTCTTATTTTTCCCCAGCGTCGCGATTGCCCTGACCGTTTTGGCATTCAATTTTATCGGCGACGGACTTCGCGAATTCCTTGATCCAAAACAGCGAGCGAGGTAGCTATGTCTGATTTTCCGATCAGGTACTTCCCACTCGGTGACGCGGCCTTGACGGTTGAATTTGGCAATGCGATCTCCGAGCACTTGAATGACAAAGCCATTGCGCTTGCTAACGCCGTCGCATCCGAGCGGTT
This sequence comes from Chloracidobacterium sp., assembly GCA_016720705.1. Taxonomy (NCBI): domain Bacteria; kingdom Pseudomonadati; phylum Acidobacteriota; class Blastocatellia; order Chloracidobacteriales; family Chloracidobacteriaceae; genus Chloracidobacterium; species Chloracidobacterium sp. The sequence goes on from JADKKB010000002.1 coordinate 90,858, forward strand.
TCCGTGGCTGATCGAATCGGTCCCGGCCTACGCTTCAACAACCTTCTTCTACGACCCTTTGATCGTGAAAAGTATGTTTCCCGATGGCGAAACGGCATTTGCCGCCGTTCGTGAAGTGATATCCGGAATGGTATCGCGTATGCCACAGCGGGTAGGCGATATTGTGGCCGAGGCGATCGACATCACTGTTGATTTCGGACCCGATGCGGCACTCGATCTCGACTATATTGCGGACATCTCCGGCTTAGACCAGCGTGAGACGATAGAGATATTTACGTCGCGCGAATATCGTGTGTATATGCTCGGGTTTCTTCCCGGTTTTGCGTATTTGGGAGAGGTTGATGAGCGGATCGCCGTCCCGCGGCGCAGTTCACCGCGAACGTCTGTGCCGAAGGGGAGCGTTGGCATCGCCGGGCGCCAGACCGGCATTTATCCGCTCCGTTCGCCCGGCGGTTGGCAGATAATCGGCCGTACCGACCTGGAACTATTCACGCCGTACGGCGACACGCTGACGCAACTTCGACCGGGCGATCGGGTACGCTTTGTCCCAAAATGACCAGCATAACGATAATAAAAGCCGGATTCCTGACTACGATCCAGGACCTCGGACGGACAGGATATCGCAGGTTCGGGATCAACCCCGGCGGTGCGATGGATCAGAGGGCCGCGCGGATCGTCAACGGCCTCGCAGGCAACGACGAAAATACCCCGGTACTCGAGATGCACTTTCCTGCCGCCGAGATCGGATTTGGCGGCGATCTGATGTTCGCTCTCGGCGGAGCGGACTTTCAGGCAACTCTCGACGGCGTGCCGATCGACAATTGGCGGTGCCACATCGCCCGTAGCGGAAGCATTTTACGATTTGAAGGTAAAGCATCAGGTGAGCGAGCGTATATCGCTGTAAACGCGGGCTTTATCGCCGATACCTGGCTCGGTAGTTCATCGACCAATCTTGTGGCCGGCATTGGCGGCGTTGCCGGACGACCACTTCGAAATGGCGACGTACTCCGATCGCCGGAATCAGACGGAAGTCTTGACCAAAACGCTCTCCGGCAAATAGCGGCTACATCGCTCATCCCATTTTACAGTCGCTTTCCGACGCTCCGGATCATCAAGGGTGCCGAATATGGAATTCTGAGCCAAGCCGGTAAAGCGGCGTTGACCGAGCAGACCTTTGAGCTTTCACACGCATCGGACCGAATGGGATTTCGATTAAAAGCTGAGCCACTCGCCACCACGCGACCGCTAGAGATGGTTTCGTCCTCTGTCACATACGGAACGATACAATTACTGCCGGACGGCCAACTCGTCATCTTGATGGCGGATCATCAGACCGCCGGCGGATACCCGCGGATCGCACATATCATCGCTCACGACCTGCCCGTTGCGGCCCAACTCGGCGGTGGTGCTAAGTTATGTTTTCATCTTGTCGGCATTGAAGAAGCGGAAAGCCTCCGGCAACAGATCGAACACGAACTCAGTCTGTTTCGTATCGGATGCCGTCTCAGACGCCGAGTCTAAATCCACGGTTTTAATGTATGCTAACCTGACAATAACCAATGAGATCGATCGATCTAAATTGTGATATGGGCGAGGGTTGCCCCTTCGATGCCGAGCTGATGAAGTACGTCTCATCAGTTAATATTGCATGCGGTTATCACGCGGGTGACGAACAGACAATGCGGCGTACCGTCGATCTTGCAGTTGCCAATGGCGTAGCGATCGGTGCCCATCCGGGATATCCCGACCGCGATAATTTTGGGCGAATTGATATGTCATTTGTGGAAAGCGATCTGATCCATATCCTGACCGATCAGATACTCACACTGCGGAATATCTGTGAATCGGCGGGTGCGGCACTTTCTCACGTGAAACCTCACGGTGCCCTGTATAATCGATCTGCTCGCGATCCGATAGTCGCAAGTGCGATCGCTCACACAGTCAAAGCTATCGATCCCGATCTGATGCTATTTGGTTTAGCAGGCAGTTGCTCCGTCTCCGAGGCTAAGATCGCCGGACTCACAACGGCATCGGAGGTTTTCGCCGACCGAACATATCGATCCGACGGCAGTTTGACGCCGCGAGATCGGCCAAATGCTCTTATTATCGATCCACAGATCGCCGCTAAACAGGCGTTGTCGATGGCGTTGAATGGGGACGTCTTTCTGGCTGATGGGTCAAAAGTCGTAGTGCAATGTGACACTATCTGCATCCACGGCGACGGTGAGGATCCTGTAAATGCGGTCGTGGCGATACGTGAACTTTTATTAAACAGTAACATAAGTATTCGGTCGCTATATGACTGTAGGAAAACCACTTAGAACTTCACGGCCGGCCATCTACGGAGCGGCCTTTCTGATGGCAACGTCGGCCGTAGGCCCCGGATTTTTAACGCAGACCACTGTGTTCACACAGCAGTTACTGGCAAGTTTTGGCTTCGTGATATTGCTGTCCGTGGTACTCGACATATTTGCACAGCTAAATATCTGGCGGATCTTGACCGTCACCGGCAAACGCGGACAGGATCTTGCGAATGAAACGATTCCCGGCAGCGGCTATGTACTTGCGGCGTTTGTCGCATTCGGAGGGCTTGTCTTTAATATAGGCAATATCGCCGGTTGCGGCCTCGGACTCAACGCACTTTTCGACCTGCCCGTCGAGATCGGTGCCGCCATCAGTGCGGGAGCAGCGATCGTGCTCTTTTTATTTAAGGACGCCGGCCGGGCAATGGATATTTTCGTCAAGATCCTAGGCGTCCTGATGCTTTTGTTGATTGTCTATGTCGTTTACGCTTCGAGCCCACCTTTGGGCGATGCCGTGTATCACAGCTTTGTCCCGGAGCGAATAGATCCAAAAGCGATCGTTACGCTCGTAGGTGGAACGGTCGGCGGATACATAACCTTTGCCGGCGCCCATCGCCTGATTGACGCCGGAGTGATAGGGATCGATAACCTGGCCAAAGTCAATCGCGGGGCGGTTTCCGGGATCGCTCTAACGGCCGTGATCCGCGTACTCCTATTTTTGGCGGTTCTCGGCGTTATCTCGATGGGAGCGTCGATCGATATTAAAAATCCGCCGGCATCTGTGTTTCAAAATGCGGCCGGGACATTCGGGCTAAGGCTCTTTGGCGTGGTTATGTGGGCGGCAGCGATCACTTCGGTCGTTGGGGCGGCATTTACGTCTATGTCCTTCCTTAAGACACTTCACACTAAAATTGAGCAGAAAAACAGGTATTTTGTCATCGGGTTTATTCTGATCTCGCTAGCGATCTACCTTTCGGTTGGCCAACCTGTAAGACTTCTGGTCTGGGCCGGGACGATCAACGGGTTTATCCTACCGATCGGCCTTGCCATCGTATTGATCGCTACCCATCGATCGACTGTGATCGACGATTATGATCATCCGTTCTGGCTAAAAGCGACCGGTTGGGGCGTGGTGCTGATAATGTTGGGTTTCAGCGTTTCGACCATATGGACTATGATTTTCGGATAAGGACGATCTTTTTTGATGTGTCGAGCATCAAACCACTGGTTTACCACGTCTATTGAGTTGGGGAATATGAAAATGGTTCGTTCATTATTGTTCGTTGCGTTCACTTTGATCTTCATTCCGGCGATGTATGGCCAATCCGGGCGCCGCGTGGCACCGGCACCCATTTCGACGCCGCCTGCCGTCAGCAATGCTAAATCCGACGCAGCACCTCGTTATTCTGAATCAAAGCCACAGGCACCACGACGAAACCGGCCATCCGTCGGCTTTCCCAAATTGGGACAAAGCGGTACCGCCAACCCGAAAGCCGGTAGCAACGACACGCCGGTCGAGGTCGGCGACGACGAGGTCCTCAAGGTCGAAACCAATTTGATCACGATCCCGGTTTCAGTATTTGACCGAAATGGTCTATATATACCGGGGCTCGAACAAGAAGATTTTGCGATCTTTGAGAATGGCAAAGAGCAGGAGATCGCGTATTTCGGCACTATAGATAAGCCGTTTACCGTTATTTTGCTGATCGACACCAGTCCGTCCACGGCATACAAGATCGAGGAGATCCAAGCGGCGGCCACCGCTTTTGTCGATCAATTAAAGCCACAGGATAGCGTGATGGTCATTGAATTTGCCAGTAACGTTAACGTCCTGACCGAGGTGACGAACGACCGTCAGAAGATCTACAAAGCGATCCGCCGGGCGAATTGGGGCGACGGCACATCGCTTTACGACGCTGTAGATTTTTCGCTGCGCAAACGCCTCAGCAAGATCCCCGGACGCAAGGCGATCGTACTATTTACCGATGGCGTAGATACGACATCGAGCCGCTCCGGATACGACAGCACGATCGATATGGCGGAAGAATCGGACGCGATGATCTTCCCCATTTATTACAATACGTACGCTTCCAACAATGGCGGCACAGGCTCACCATTGCCCAATATCAATGGCGGCGTTTTGGGTAGCCGCGGCGGCATTTTTAATCCCCGAGGCCAGAGTGCTGCCGACTATCAGCGTGGGCGTCAGTATCTGAATGACCTTGCCGCTTACACCGGCGGCCGTGTTTTCCGCCCCGGAGACACACCGGGAGGCTTAAGGGCGGCTTTCGAGGGTATCGCTGAAGAACTTCGGCGTCAGTACAATATCGGTTACGTTCCGATCGCCGAGGGCAAACCCGGTCAGCGAAAAGATATAAAGGTAAGGGTCGATCGCCCGAATCTCGTCGTTCGTGCCCGTGACAGCTATATCGTCGGAGCGACCGCGGAACCCGCACGATCTAACTAGATAAGTACCAGGCAAAATATTTCGGTTCCGCGATTGCCTTATGTTACGATTCAAATGTGGTTCTAGAAGCGCGCCTGACCGATGACCAAGACCGACGACGTCACAGTTTTACTAGAACAAATGAGCTCCGGCAGCCAGACGGCGCCTGACGAGTTGTTGCCGCTTGTCTACGACGACCTTCGCCGCCTCGCACACGCATATTTCAATCGGGAAAGTTCTGATCATACGCTTCAGGCGACGGCACTCGTGCACGAAGCGTATCTTCGTTTAGTAAAGTGGGAAAACGTCTCGTGGCAGAATCGGGCTCATTTTTTTGCGGTCGCGGCCGAGGTGATGCGCAAGATCCTGATCGATCACGCCCGCAAGCGCAATGCACAAAAGCGATCAGGCGGGCAGCGGGTTATCCTGGATGACGCGATCAGCTTTCCGGACAAAAAGGATTTTGACGTTCTCAAGCTCGACGATGCTCTGGTTGCACTGGAGGCTACCGATGCCCGCCAAGCAAAGATCGTCGAACTCAGATTTTTTGGCGGCCTCTCGATCGAAGAAACCGCCTATATTCTCGACATTTCCGAAACCACGGTCCGCCGCGAATGGACATTTGCCAAAGCCTGGTTCCAGCGCGAACTCACCCGTTCGTGAGCAGTCTCATTCCTGAGCCACAAAATCCGCATTCCCTATTGCATCTGTAACCGTGATCACATAGCTCGCGTTTGCGAAGTGGAATGTCTTGTGCTTGGCTCCGATCACGTACGAACGGCCCGCTTCGACATCATCGAATCTATATTGTCCGAACGGATTAGTGATCGCACGCCGTTTGACGCCGAGATCGTCAGCGAGAAATATCACTGTATTTCCGATCGGCCGTCCGCCTGCTGTTTTCACAGTTCCCGCGACCGATACGCCCGCCGCAGTTGGCCCAAGCATCGTGATCGTGGCGTCACTAAAGGTCGAGGCGAGAGCAAACGCCCCGCCATTTACGATCTCGCCTGCAACCGGATCGTCGCCAAAACTGATCATCGTCGTGGCATTAGCAGAGATCACGTCAAACTCGATCTTCGCAATGTATTTTCCGCCTGCAGAAAATGGCTGGCTCGGCAGTTTGTCAATTATCAACCCTACCTTGCCGGCCTGTCCGGTATTTGCGGTCAAGACGGCACCCGCCGCATCTTCACCAAGTGAGATATTCTGCGGGTTGGCCAGATCGCTCGTATTATAGTTGAGTGTGAAGCCGACTCCCGTCTCATCACCTTGTGCCTCAAGCGAAATGGCAACGGTCAACTTGTTACCGATCCGACTGACGGTATAGGGAGTGATCCCCCGCGGCAGCAATCCGTTTGAACTGCCCGTTATAGGCTTTCCGGTCAATGTGCCCGAAGATATCGGACCCTGATAGTCTTGTAGCGGATCCAGGCCCAAAGCGAATCGCCTCGACTGCATCACGTCGCCGACGCTCAAACTTCCGTTGCCGCCATCCGCACTCGGTGATGAATCAGCTGCCTGAAAATCATTGAACGTGTTCGCCTGATCCAATTTTGCTGCAAACCGCCGAACTTGGCTGACGTCGCTATCGTTGACGAGACCGTCATTGTCACCGGTCGGATAGCCCGCGACGTCGCTCTCAACGGCACTGCCTAAGATCCGTATCGTCGCGTCCGGAGTTACCGGTGCCGATTCATAGTTGCCGGCATTGTCACTTGCAACCGAATAGAATTGGTAAGTTCGGCCATATCGCCCGTTGAATACACCGCTTGTCGAAGTGCTGTCAGAGATAAACGGTAAAAACGCGCCGCCGCTTTCTGACGCAAATACGTCAAAACCCTTGAGTCCTGAGCCATTTCCATCATCACTTCCCGACCAATTTATTGGGAAACTTGGATCGCCACCGGTCGCCGGTAATGCGGCAAACTGACTGACGGGAATATCGGCATCGATCAGATTTGTAGTGGTATTGGTGACCAAAGGCTCATTATCATCAAAATAGATGGTCGCCGTATTGGCAATATCGGTCCGCGTCAGTTGGTTTGCCGTCGGTATGACCGTAAACGCGAGGTAGCCCTGGCCATCGTTGGTAGCGTTGTTGGGCGGCAAGAGACCGCGGCCCGGATCTATCGGTTCCTCTCCGGTGGCCGGATCGATCGCTATCATTGTCAAGGTGACGGCACCCGTCGCCACATTCACTCCGGCAGTGATGTCAGCCTGCAAATTATCGAGGTCCGGGCCGAGCTGCATTCGCGTTTGATAGAACGAACGGTTTGGCGGAATTACTATGCGATATTGCTTAAATCCGATCTCTGTCAACCTTACGGTCCGTGGGTCGAGCGTCGCGGGCAACTGATCGACCGTCCGTATTCGATGGGCAGGCGCGGTCGCACTCGATTTGTTCTCAAAATTAATTCTGTAGGGCAGAGGCTTCCCTATGGGCACGAATTTCTCCGGTCCGTAGCCATATGGCCCGACCTTGTCATTCGGATCATTCGGCAAATTAGTATGGACTGGTAACACGTATTCAGCGGTCAGCTTAAGACATTCGGCCCCAAGTGCCAACAGCTGATAAATATCAAATATTATCGATGCTATTTTCGCAAGCGGAAAATATTTCAGCCCCTCGAATGCACATTCCTCCGCTGCCCTCATGGCCTTTGCGGCCAAGCCCCAAAGCGTTGACCATGACACAAAGTCTCCGGTCCTTGCACCACCGGCTGCAGACGTGATCGCATCACCCAGAAACGCCGCTCCGATCACTTTAGCGATGCCCGCCGCACATTTGATCGGAAATATCTCGCTGAGAGCAGCAAGGAGCGTATTAAACGCAAGGTTGGTCCAGCATTTCAAAACATCTCGACCGGACGCTGACGCAATGAGTTGATCGAGAGGCACCGAGGCGAGTGCCGGATCAAAGACTCCGCCGAGTGCCTCGGCCGTGATCGTACCGCGATTGGCGAATGAGACGTCGATCCCAATATTTACGGTCTCGCCTGCTCGAACGATCGGAGCAAATAGGGCAAGTATTCTTTCGCCGTTTCTATCGGCGTGAACGGTATTCGGATCTACGGTGTCGTCGGCCGGGGCAAACTCATAATAGTTTGCCGTCGAAAGCCGATAATTCATCGCTGCCGCCGAAAGGCGAACAATGATCGGCACAGTGATCGCGTCGTTTTTGCCCTCATTTGAAACCGAGATCGTATAACGTGTATAGAAATTACCGCGCACTTCGCCGGGGCCCGTTATCTCGGTCCTGAGGCTCTCGCCTCCGCCCTTCGTGATAACAAAGTTTTGTGACCACGTCGAGGTTTGGCTATTTGGATTAGTCAGTACAACATTATAGTTACCGGGCTCGGCACCATTGAGGTTAAATAGGCCGGCGGTATTTATTGAACTGATATCAAACGTCTGCATCGGGACTATCACGGTCGAATCCGCGATATTTACCAGTTTGATCGACGCTCCGGGCTGGAATTTTGCTCCCTCGACCGAGATCATCGAGTAGCCATTGTTCCCCGCAGTTCCGGGCGATACACGCCGTATTCCAAATGGCAGCAGTTCCGCCTTTAAGGCGACCTGTTGAGCAAGTTGGTCTGCTTTGGCCTTTCGTGTATCCGCGACTTTCAACTGTTCAGCGAACGAATTTGGAACATAGTCTCCGCGGATCATCGTGTTGTATTTGCCGGGAAACGTGTTTCCGACCAGATTTTCCTGATCCGGTTCACCTTGTCGTGTGCCTTGAATCTCGTAATTGGCACGCGAGACCATATTGTTAAATCGCGTATAGAGCTCGTTGCTTGAACCGGCCTCGCCGGTTAACGTTACCAGCATAGTTTCGTCTGCGGGCACGTTAAAGATGCTGTAGAATCGCTCCTGTCCCGTCGCAAGCGATGTATTAAGGACATTACCCAATGTCAATGTCGGTATGGTGACCGCTGTTTGCGACACCGAACTCGAAACGTTGTTACCCTCATTAGATTCGCGGATGGTGTTGCGAGCATCGGTTCGCACGATCACATAATACGATCCGGTCTCGATAGGCGGAATTACGCTTTCCAAAGTTTCAGTATAGGTTCCGAAGGGTGCAACGCTCACGTTGTGTTGGCGGGCACCGATAAACGTATCACTGCTGTCCCAAGTTGCGTCGGCAGAGAAATAAACCGAATCCTGCCATACACCGCTCGCGGCGTTGGCACTGGAATTTTGAACTGTCCATTCAAATATCGCACTCTCACCCAGCCCGACCGAAACAGGTGGTGCAATGTGCGTAATATTTAATTCCGCCGGCGGCGGCAACTGTAGATCAACGGTCGCGGGCGGACTGATGTTGTTATTTTCGTTCGACTCGACTACATAGTTATTTCGATCGGCAATGACCAGGATCTTATATTCACCTGTCAACCCTTCCGGGATCCGGACAGATCGCGTGACTGAATAGCCCGCGCCGCCAGCCAATGATCCGCTGTGCAAGACCCGATCAAGGATCCGGTCGTTCTGATCGATAATCAGGTCGCGCGAGAGCACAATATGGTCATACCATTGGGTCGAAACGGTTGCGTTAGCCCCCACATTGTTGACGGTCCAAGAAACATCAGCAAATTGTCCCGAATAGAGGACCGGTGCCACCGTTGGCGTGGTCGGAAGCAGATCGATATTCGGCAGTGTCAGAGTTATCGGGAGAGCCAGTGAATTGTTATTTTCGCGTGTTCCCTCTTCGATATTGTTGCCGGCATCGGCTTGGAAGATCAGATAGTAGCCCCCGGCCGGCAGATTCGGTATCGTGATCTGGCTCGATCCGTTGTAGATCCCATTTGCCCCTAACTGCGTATTAAAGACTTGACTGCCAACCGATGTATCCCCTGGCCCAAGCGTTTGATCGCTCGAAATGTAGACCCGATCGGCCCAAGAAGTAGCCGATTGCATCGCGTCACCCGTGTTGATGCCGTTCCACGAAACACTCACCGTGGAACCAAGTTGGGCAGACGACGGGTTATTTGCCGAAGTGATCGAAAGATCCGGAAAATTGCCCTGTGCATCGGTCAATCGCGCGTCAGTGTTATTGTCATCCAGACTACATTCAGGCACGTTGCCATACGCATCCGTCTGAACGAATATCTGAACGCTACCCTCGATATTATGGGGCAAATACACTATCTGGTTTTGGAAATACTCACCATCCACGGCCAATGCGCCGGTATGCGGAAAGTCACCAAGCACGCGAAACTGACTGCCGTCATAGATAAAGACTCGGTCGACCCAGGATGTTTGCAAAGTTGCCGCAGTGCCGTAATTCCTTACTGTCCAATTGATCGGAGTCACGCCGTCGATCACGACGGGCGGTATAGTCATCTCTTTCACCCTCAGGTCGGGTGCAAAATTACTGATCGTGATCTGCTTTGCGGCACTGAAATTATTCAGCTCAGCATCGATGTTCGGGTCCCACTCGAAAATGCTGCCGTTCGTATCTGCCCTTGCGATCAGATAATATGTGCCGTCGAGACAATTCGGGATCGTCACTGATTGACTTACGCCGTACTGCTGACCCGCCACAAGACCATTGTGGTAAGTATTACCGAGAAATATGGCGGTCGTCACATCAAATTGCGGAGTTGGTGAGAGAAATACCGCGTCAAACCACGGTCCGACTGCGTCGAATGCACCTTGGTTTCGTACCGTGTAGTTCACATTGAACGTTCCGCCCGCGTTCGCATTCGTTGGGGCAGAAAGCGGATCAACTATGGTGAAATCGGGCGGAGCACCGACCACGTGAAGCGGCGAACCATCGCCAACGCGGTCGTAATCAGAATTGTTGCCTTCGTTGGTGAATTCAAATACTTGAGTCTGACCGTCAGCGACAACAAATACGTAGTAGTCGCCGAACACGTCCGGCGGCAGATTCAATGAAAATCCGGAAACGGTATAGCTCGCGTTAACTGCAAGGACTCCGGTGTGCGGACGAAGGCCTACGTAACGGTCGGCGCCGTCGAGAGTCTGATCTTTCGATAGATATACGACATCGTTCCAAGTAGGCGTGGCGGGCGGCGTGGCCCCGTCGCCGTTATTGGTTACGGTCCAATTCACCAGCATCGACTGTCCGCCGAACGCTTCGATCGGAGCCTGTACATTTGACGCCCGGAGGTCCGGCACAGGCGGGACGCTCACGGTAAGAGGGCGAGTGGAAATATTGTTATTTTCATTCTCTTCGTTTACTTCCTGCCCACCGTCAGAGTTTCGATCTGTTTGCACCAAGAAATAGAAAGAGCCCTGCAGACTACGTGGAATACGTACCGTAAGCGAAGTCACATAGCTTTCGCCCGGATTTAACGAGCTTACATTCTGCGCACGCGTCAGAACATTGGCTCCGTTTAGCGTTTGATTTACTGCAAGGTAAAGTTCGTCGGTCCAACCGGTCGCATTTGTCGGGCCGGAACCCGTATTTGTGACCGTAAACTGCACCTGTACCTCTTGGTCAAAGAACGCAGTGGCGGGGGCCGTAATATTGGTTACCTGCAGATCCGGCCTGAGCAAACGGCGAACACGCAACGGGCTGAATGTCGTGTTGTTGCCATCGTTTGCACCTTCGTTCACGACATTGAAAACATCCGTAACTACATAGATGAAATAGTTGCCCGTTGCTGTGATTGCATTCGTCGGGATCGACACATTTTGGCTGCGATTGACGGATTGTCCCGGTTCGAGTGTCTGCTCGAGTGTAAAAGTATCGAGCAATACGTCATTCCCACTAACGACATTGTCGGTCGAAAAATATACCCTTTCGGCCATTGACTGGGCCGTTTTTGAGCCGGTATTTTGGGTGGTCCAATTTAACGCAAACACGGTGTCACTCTCAACCTCGGCCGGCGGTGTCACCGATACTACCTGCAAGTCAGCTACGCGATATTCGTATCGTACAGGTATCCAAGTGGTGTTATTCAATTCGGCCGGACCGGTTGGAAAATCTTCGTAGATCTCGTTTGCGGTATCCACCTTTACGTAAAACTTGCCGTCGCCCGACGATCTGGCCGGAACCGTTGGCAAAATGAACTGTTGCGAAAATGATTGCGTCTCATTTATCCCGATCGCTCCGAGCCTGCGATATGTGAGCGGCACATCGTCAGCGTTGCCGATCACGTCATCATAAGAAAAATAAGGCGTGTGATTTGATCCCGAGTTTATTGCGACACTGCCCGCATTCTTAACGTCCCAACTTATGGTGTATAAAACATTCGGCTCGATCTCGGTCGGTGCGACAATATTTTGAGCGACCAGATCGGGGAGATTTCGATTTACCGTGATCGGTACGGAGGAGTAGTTATCATTGCCATTTCCGTTTCGCTCCCGTACAGTTCCGGCGTCGCCGACAAGCACAAACAAATAATATGTCCCGTCCGTCGGTATCGCTGCGGCAGGGATATTTGCCTGTTCGAATGTCACATCACGAAACGCACCCGGAGCGATCACGGCACCGTTCTCGTACTTACGGCCAACGACCACATCGTTCGGGCTATTGAACAATACGTTGTCTGTCGAAATGTAAAGCGTGTCTGTCCGATAATCGTCCGTCGCAATCTGGCCGTTGTTTGTCACTCGCCAGGAAGCCGTGAAATTTTGCAGAATGGCAACCGTGGGCGGTGCGACAAAGTTTGACACCGCGACGTCGGGGGCCGCGGGCTCAACAGTAACCGTGACGCGGGCAGTTTCGGTGCCTAGTGTCGCAATGACATCTCCTACTCGATACTCCGAAGACATCGTTGTAGTAACGTCAAAATTGACTTGATCGTGGCCTTGCAGGATCGTAACGCTCGGTGGGCCGTCAACGATCCCGCTGTTTGGATAAGCGAGGGCCACGGTCGTCCCGCCTGCGGAAGCATCGTCCTTTAAGTGAATATTGATGCTGGCCGTCCTGCCGGCCGCAACAGGATGCGGCCAATTGACCCTGAGCTCTACTGCCGGATCGGCCGGAGCCTGGCAAGCCGGCCCCCCTGCGATGGGCATAACGCCTCCGACACTCTTCGCCCCGAATACGCGCGGCGCAAATCCGGAATCGTTGTATATCGCGATCATTTCCGTACCGTCGAGTCCGCGGTTATATAAACGCACGTCGTCGATCAGGCCGTTCGTATCCGGTTGAGGCGATGTGGTATATACCGGCGAACCGATCGTGAAATCGGTCGAAATGGCAGGCAGCGTGTCAGTGAAATCTGTACTTGAGCGCTCGGTGCCGTCGACAAAAACTCTGATCTGGCCATTTGAGCGTACCCCCGCAACATGGTGCCATACGTTTTGTGTGACGTCGGCGCCCGTATTGATGCACGATCCGCCGCCGTTATTGAAAAGGCAAAAGTTTAACTGCTGGCCAATTACCTTGAGCGAATATGACCCGTCGCCCGAGTCCTTTCCAGCGATGAAGTGCTCACCGCTTGACCGGATATAGACCCATGCCGCAACTGTGAAATCGCCGGTTTGGACGTCCAACACGTCTGACCCGCCGTCAAGGACACGGACTCGGTCCCCATTGCCGTCAAAGTCGAACGCCTGCCCTTCGTGTCCGGTTGCGTATGCCGTGTTACCTTCGAGCGAGCCGTTGTTGCCCCCTGACGAATCATTTGCGTTGCCATTGGCACGCCAGAACCCCACCAGACCACCATTGGTAGGCGTCGGCGTCGGCGTCGGCCCGGCGGGAGGATAATAGCCGTTGTAGATCGCGTCGAGTTCTGTCGCGTTCAACGCTCTGCCAAACAACAGGACTTCGTCCACGCCGCCTTTCGTCGTCAATTGAGGAGCGATGCAACCGATTCCCTTTCCGATGGTAAACGGCTGATCGTTTACGCCCATAGTTCCCGTTTCGGTGTGGTTTAATGCTAAGACCCCGTCGACATAGAGCTTGAACGACGTGCCTTCCTTTATGAGTATCAAATTGTGCCAGACGTTCTGCGAGAGCGTGAACGCGTCGTTGCTTGCACGCGAACCACCGTTTTCGTGGCTTATATCGATGAACGGAACGAAACTCGAGTCGACCCCGATGTAGAAATTTGATCCGCTTCCATTACAAGCTCCTTTTCCGGCGACGTAGTGCTCGGCGGCCTGGTTCGATTCAAACCACGTCGAGAGCGTATAATCGCCGGTCTGGACATCCAGCGAAATGCTGTCAGGAATCTCTATATATCCGCCATCTGTGTCACTGCCATCGTCATAAAAATAAAATCCAAGTCCGCGTTTTCCCGGGTCGATCAACGCGGCGTTGTGTACGAACTGGCCGTTGTTCAGTCCTTGCGAGTCGTTGGCATTAAGGCCGTTTGCATTCCACTCAGAAATAAGGCCCGGTATCGGCGTCCCACTTGGGGTTGGTGTAGGGGTTGGCGTCGGAACAGTACCGGGACATTCGGGCTGCCATACGAGATAGTTCAACTGTGATCCCGGGCCTTCGCCGTAGATTCTCGCCGGTTGTCCGCCGATCGTTGCCACATACACACCGGAGGTATTGTCGGCGCTATCACGAGCAATAAATGCGATCTCTGAGCTGTCAGGACTCCACGCGGGGTTAGCCCTATCAAGAACGGATCCGCCGAGCGCAGCAAAATTTTGGCCGTCACTGTCCGCCGTGCAGATATTGGCTTCTCCATTGCTGCATTGCATCAGGATCTTAGTGCCGTCAGGTGAATATTTAGGATCTTGAAGACTATAACTTACTTCTACGTGATCGATGATCATTTGCTCGCCGGTGCCATTTGCATTCATCGTATAAATGTCCGAATCCGAAGAGGAATAAATGATCTTTGTGCCGTCAGGCGAAAAGCGGGCGTGGTAGATATAGTTCTGGCTCACAATCTGGGACGCATTCAAACCATCAGGATCGACCCGCCAGAGATGATTATCGTAGATAAAAATGATTGTGTTGCCATCCGGCGAATACTGGGGATCCGAGATAGTGTTATCTTTGTCGAGGATCGTCGCCGCACCGCTACCGTCTGCATTCATCGACCACAGATCTGCGTCGTTGATAAAGGCGATCTTTGATGAATCCGGCGAGTAAATCATAGATTCCTTGTAGCCCGCCATGTTGGTCAAACGCGTTTGATCCATCCCGTTTGGGTTCATCGAATAGATCTGATGGATTCCGGAACCGCCCTCGCCATCCCGATAGCTGAAGAACGCAACCTTGTTTCCATCGGGCGAAAATACGGGATCACGTTCGTGGGTATAGGTTAGAAGCGTCACATCATTTTGTGTACCAACATTCGTGATCGATAAAAGTGCCACCGTGTCCGAGCCCGAACCAAACACGATCGTGGACCTGTCGGCGAGTGGAGCAAGCTGTTGTGAGCCTCTTTGGCCATTGATCGTCGGGCGCGGCGATAGCGGTTTCGTGGTGTCTGACGAACCTGAACGTGCCGATGCGGCGAATGCTCCGCCACTCGCCATCTCGGAACGCGACGCGGCAATTCCCAGGATGCAAAACAGTGCAACGGCAAATATGATCGTCAGATTTGAACGAAAACGGCTAACTGAATTTCTGGCCATAACGGGTTTTTCCTCAGCGAAATACAAAAATGGTTCGGTTTCTACTTAATAAGGCGTTTATTTTTAGCAAAAGCGCCCACTTCCAACGTATTTTTTTCATCGGTTTGAAATTTGACTGTATAATCGCGTGGATACGTTGATCTTAGACTCGCAATGCAGATTGTCGATCACGAAAAGTTAAAATCAGTCTTCGCAGACGCCATCGAACTGCGGCCTGCCGAGCGGGCAAGCTTCATCGACGAGGCGTGCGGTGATGATGATGTGTTGCGTTCGGAGGTCATCTCGCTTCTCAACGCGGCAGACTCCGATCACAATTTGATCGAGGACAACATTTTCGAACTGAGTAAACAGATCTCCGATAGCCCCGCGGAAATGACCGGCATCCAATTCGGCAATTACCGAATTGTCCGAGAGATCGGTCACGGCGGGATGGGAACCGTCTTTTTGGCACGGCGGGACGATGGTGAGTTCGACCAGGATGTCGCATTAAAGATCGTCCGCCAATCAGTCGCCGACTCCCGTATAATCGAGCATTTTCGACGCGAACGTCAGATTCTCGCAGGCCTTAACCATCCCAACATCGCCGCATTGCACGACGGCGGCATTTCCGATCGCGGTGAGCCGTTCATCGCAATGGAATATGTCGATGGTCTGACGCTGACCGAATACGCGTCGGCCCGAGCGCTGTCCATCCACGATCGTCTGCTGCTCTTTTTGAAGGTTTGTGCCGCCGTGGCGTACGCACATCGGAATCTCGTAGTGCATCGCGATATCAAACCGTCGAACATCGTAATCAACTCGGATGGCGAGCCGAAATTACTTGATTTTGGGCTTGCCAAGGCGTTCGAGATCGATAATACCAACACTCAAACCGCCGTACTCGCATTTACGCCGGCCTACGCATCGCCGGAACAGATCGGCGGGCGGGCGATCACCACCTCAAGTGATATTTACTCGCTCGGAGTAGTTCTGTATGAATTGTTGACCGGGTCAAAACCGCTGGACCTTGAAAATAAGAGTTTCGACGAGGTTTTGCAGACGATCAATGCAAGTCAGCCCGTCCCTCCAAGTTCGGTCGTCCGCCTGGCTCCGAATATTCCCGGGAGACGGTCATTGGCCGGCGACCTCGACAATATTGTTTTAATGGCTCTTCGGAAGGAACCCGAGAGGCGCTACACATCAGTTGAGGACCTCGCCGAGGATGTCCGGCGCCACCTTAGCGGAAGGCCGGTGATAGCTCGGCCGAATACCGCCGTCTATCTAATTGGTAAATTTTTCAACCGACATAGATTGGGTGTCGGTGCCGCGGCACTGATCGTGATTTCACTCGTTACCGGGATGATCTTTGCTCTGTGGCAGGCCAGTGTCGCACGTCACGAACGTGACCGTGCGGAACACCGCTTTCGCGACATTCGACAACTTTCAAATTCACTTCTATTTGAGATCACGCCGAAGATCGAGCGTCTGAACGGTGCGACTGAAGCTCGTGAAACGGTCGTAACACGGGCACTCGAGTACCTCGATTCTCTGGCGGAGGAATCGGCGGATGACGCAGGACTTCAGGCTGAGCTTGCGGCAGCGTACGAAAAGGTCGGCGATCTGCAGGGCAACCCAAATCGCCCTAATCTAAACAATCTATCGGGGGCGGTCACCAGTTTCGAAAAGGCACTTTTGATCAGGCAGCGGTTACCGCAAAGTGCCGACAACCGGCGACTCATCGCCCGGAACTTGCAATCGACGAGCCTTATTCGCACGCGACAAAGTGATATCTCGGGCGCGATCCGCGACAGTGAATTGGGCCTTACCATCTACGGCGAACTCATTGCAGCGGATCCGGGGTCCGCTGAACTGAAGATGTCGGCTATTGAGGCTCAGATCGAGCACGCGCAGATCTATTCCAATAATAACCAATACTCGGTGGCGGTGCCGCTCTTTCGAAAGACGATCGACCAACTTGCCGGGCTGGATCAAAATTCAGACGTCGTTCAAAAATTGCAGACTCGGGCGATCTTCTATCTCAGCAACGCTCTTTCGTGGGACGGTGCACAGAGTGAGGCCGAGATCGAGATGGACAAGGCGATCGAGTTGGCCGACGGGCTCGCTGCCCGTTCACCAAATGACTCCGGCGTCCTGGCTCTCGTATGGCTCGCGTACGGCCTTGCCAGCAGCATTTACGAAGAGGCCTCGCCGACCCGTTCGCTGCATTTTGCCGAGCGGCAGTTTGCGGTCGCCGAGCAGGCCGTAAATGCAGATAAGGCGGACGCTCAGGCTCGCTATAATCTCGCTCGCACCGGATCACGATTGGGATTTGTTCTTACGCTTGTCGGTAAGCCTCGGGAAGCGTATATGCGGCTCACAAAGACCGAAGAAATGTTTAAGACATTGGTCTCGGATGATCCTAAAAACGCGATGTTTCAGCGTGATCTCGCTACGCTATATGTGAGAATGGGCGATACCAGCGAGAAAGCGAACAATCTACAGGACGCGATGGTCAAATATCAGAGATCTGCCGAGATATATAAGCAGATCGCCGATCTGGATGTCCGCAATACACTTGCCCGCCGCGACCTCGCCCAGTCACTTAAAAGCGTCGGTATGACGGCGATCAAACTTGGCCGCAAAGAGATCGCCCGGCGCGAACTCGAACGCTCCCTAGCTCTGCTCAATGAACTGCGATCTCAAAACGCGATCGGCAAATGGGATGAGAAACTCCTGGACGAGGTCCAACTTTCACTCACAAAACTCTGATCCGAAGCCCGCAAAATAAAAAAGCACCCCCGAAAGAGTGCTTCTATTAATTTTTGGTGATCCGAGCAGGACTCGAACCTGCGACCCAGTGGTTAAAAGCCACTTCCTGCTAATTCTAGTTAACGTAATACGATATACTTTCCCGTGTTTGTGGGCATTTCAGCTTGATGCTCACACCAGATGAAGCAAATTATTCATATCAAATAGTCCCTAAAATAGTCCCTAAGTTTTACCCTTTACAAATGTAGAATTTTGGATAAATGATATGTCGAAACGAGCTAGGTACGGAAACTACGCTTTTAAGGATGCAAACGGAAAACTCTATGCTCGAGTTCAACTCCGCCAAGCGGACGGACGCCTTAAAACATATAAGAAGCGGGCGATGAACCTGACCCATGTTCAACAGCTTGCTGAGGAAATTCTCGCACAATATAAACAACGTGGCCAAGCCTATATCGACGGACATGGCATGACCCTAGAGAGATTAGCGGATTGGTATAAGACCGAATATGTTATCCAGCCTGTATATCTGGACGGCGTGAAGATCGAAGGAATGCGAACCTGGAAGTCAGAACGCCTCAAGATCGATCGAATTGTAAAAATAATCGGTGGCTCTAGTCTGATACACGAGCTTGATGAATCGTCATTTCGCAACTTTAGAAAGGTCCGTATCGGCCAAGGAGTGACCATCACAACCATAAACCGTGACTTTGAATCGATTCGTGCGATGATGCGAAAAGCAAAGAAAAAAAAGTGGCTCAACGAGGTCCCTGATTTTGATGGATTTATTCAAGAAGGGGTTGGAAAATCGAAGAACTGTGACGGTAACGGAAGAGCAGGAGAAATGCATCCTTGCTGCGGCTCGGAAAATACTAAATTCGGCACCGCGTTTATACCCCCTAATTATATCGCTTTAGGGATTCTGGAGCTCGACCAAATGAACTCTATCCAGTTAATGACAACGATACGGACTATTCTAAGGATACAAATACCTTCTATGAACCTATTCGTTGGCGCGATGTGATGGACAATGAGGGCGGCTTTAAGGATTTGACGGCACTTGTATCCTTCAAGGGGAATAGACGCGAAGTGCGGCTGGCAATTATTTCTGACCGGATGAAGGGTGCATTGGTGGAGTTACAAAATCGATTGCAACAGGGCAAGATAATTCCAGAACACACCGCTCACCCAAACAATCTAATTTTTCCATATTCAACCTTCAAGAAATCCTGGAGTGCGGTGCGCGAGGCTGCGGGTGTGCCTGGGCTCCGTTTGCGTGATCTGCGTCGCGACTGGGTGACTCGTCTGGGCCGCCTTGGATACTCCGACAAACTTGCCCAACGTGGAGCGGGACATAAAAATGCAAACTAGTTTTGAATACACCGAATTTGACGAGGCAGCCGCCCTTCAGGCGAAGATGCTGATTGATAGGGATAATGGGTGATTATTCGGAAATGCAACTCGCTGTCATAACAATCTGAAACGCTGTCAAAAATCCTTGATATGGTCAGGCTTTAACCCCTAGTGGGTAGTATTTTAGGCACTAAATGTTTTAAGGTCGTATATTATATACATTATGAAAACCTCTATTGCATTCCTCTTTAATGTGTATTATCTTAGACGCTACAGCCGTTAACGGGGTTTCTTATAGTCGTTAACTAGAAAAGGCGATGAAACAAAGTATTCCAATCCCAGTTCGAAAGGCCCTGCGGAAGTTGGGTCAAGACATAAGCGACGGCAGACGTCGGCGGCGCATCCCTCTAGAACTGATGGCCGAGAGATCCGACGTTTCCAGATCGACTCTCGGCAAAATAGAAAAAGGGGATCCCTCAGTATCGCTCGGAGGGTACGCGGCAGTCCTGTTTGTGCTTGGACTAACTGAACGGCTTAGCAGCTTAGCGGATGCAAACTTCGACCCGGTCGGCAGGATGTTGGAAGAAGAAAACCTTCCTAAGCGAATTCGCTTACCTTCCGGAGGCGGACGAAATGGTAGTCGAAAGATCTACGTCTCGATAGCTCTGGGGACGAGATTTATCTTGTCGGGCGATTGTGGTGTCACTATCGAAAAGGGCGCGAAAGCGCTTCTTTCGAATATGACCAAAGCTGGCTTGCACACAAGGAGCGTTTTGCGCTCGAGCCCGCATTAGCATTAACAGCAGGCTCATTTCATACCGACCTGAATGTATTCGGTTCGATAGGAGATTCGGCGCCTGATCGATGGGGTCGAGTGTTGATGCGGCGGGCGGAATCTCAGCGAGCCCGGACGGACCGTGAAACTCCGAGAACGTTGGGCGAAGCCGATTTTCTGCTTGGCGTAAGTGACGAAGCACGCCAAGGAGCCTTGCGTTTTTCCGATGAGAAGGATGGACCTTTCCTTGCTCCAGGATGGGCGTCGCGCAATTCCTCCGCTTGTCGATTTGCCCAGACTGCTTTCGGCTACGGAACGTTTTCTGGATGAAGAGGAAGACGCGGAAGATCTTCGCATTTTGCTCGCACCCGGCTCGTCCTTGGGTGGAGCCCGACCGAAAGCGTCGGTCAGGGATAACGACGGTCAATTGGCGATTGCCAAATTCCCGCGGAACGATGATGAAAGTAACGTTGTTGTCTGGGAAGCGATAACTCTAATGCTTGCCGAGAGCTCCGGGCTTGAATGCTCTTCTGGAAGGCTACTGGATATCGCCGGTAAATCGGTCCTGCTTGTCCGGCGTTTTGACCGCCAAGGGACAACCCGCGTCCCGTTCTTATCGGCAATGAGCATGCTTCAGGCAAGGGACAGCGATACGCACAGCTATCTCGAAATCGCCGACGCTCTCGGTCAGTACGGGGCAGAACCCACGGCGGATCTGGCTCAGATGTGGCCGAATCGTCTTCAGTATCCTTGTTTCAAACACGGACGACCATCTTCGAAATCACGGTTTCGTTTACGAACGTTTTAAGGGATGGCGCCTATCCCCAGCTTACGATCTCAACCCCGTGCCGACGGACGTAAAACCCTAGGATTTTGACGACCAACATTGACCTTGATAATGGTTCCGCTTCGCTCGATTTGGCTTTGTCGGTGGCGGAGAACTTTAGACTGACACTAGCGGACGGCAAGACGATCATTAAGGAGGTGGGCGGTGCAGTGTCGGAGTGGCGCAAGCTTGCGTTCGCCAACGACTTGAGTGAACGCGAAATCGAAAGGATGGCGTCCGCATTTGTTCACGAAGATTCCGAGTTCGCAGCGAGTCTCTAGAGTGAAGCCGAGACGATCCACGGAATTCAATCCGCACAGGTCATGAACCGTATACAAGAACGGTTAGGACGCGACCGCACGAAATTCCGCAAAATTTGGGAAGCGTTACAAGGAGCTGGCGTCATAAGGTTCGGTTGGATCGAACTATATGTTCAGAGACCTAGATCCCCCCTTTGACTTGCGATCTCTCGCACCCCAAGCGATTTGGGTAGGTTTGTATAACTTGTCAAAACTGCTCAAAACATCTTAGAATCAACAACTTACGGGCTTTACCAGTTTCAATCTGAATAGCCTTGATCAGGAACGCTGCAACCAACGTGCAACCAACTTTAGCCATTAGGATCAAATCTCAATTTCAATAAACAGACCTTGATTGCACTCAAAATCATACTCTAAGAAGTTGATTTCATCAATGCAATTCACATTTGTTTTCTTCGCTGTTTTTGTAGCGGAAATCGTAATGAACGATTCTTTTACGACGAGCCAGCCTGACCATGGAAGCGTTGGTTCGACGAACCTCGATATTCTCCCGCCCCCGAGGTGAGAGATTTTTCGAAAGGGCCGTCGATCAACAGGTCAATGTGAGCAAGTATATAGTCAACACAAGGATCGTGTCTTGCGATCAGATCCTCAAGCGTTTTCCCGCTGTAAATGGCTAAGTTCAGATCGAATCGCTTCAGCCTTGACACAAGCTCGGCGACGGGACCGGCTTGGTCAAACGGTTCGCCGCCAAGGATCGTAACGCCATCGTGCTCAGCTCGTTTTGATTGAATTTCCCTGTTAACGGAAGCGACCGAAACCAACATTCCATTGTGGCGATCGTGAGTTTCCGGCACATAGCAGGCAGTTATCTACAGTGTGGAATGAAGGAAGTATTCGGCCTGATCTTGTTTCCAAGGAAATACTAGCTTTTTTCGTTTAATAATTGTAATCCCGTTCGAGTTTGAGGAAGCCGAGCCGTAGGCGAGGCTTCCCTCAAACTCGGCGGGCGTCCGATAGTTTTCCACCACCTTGACTCGCTGTTTTCAAGCGATAGATGCTAACCCTTGCTTGACGAGCGTGAGCAATTTGAGCGACGGTCCTGCCGGGTGTTTTTCCCCTCGCTCCCACTGACTGACCGATTCTTTCGAGATATTCAGATGGTGAGCGAAAACGCTCCTGGCTGACCCGCTCGCTTCCGCAAAGCCCGAATCTGCTCCGGGGTGAATTCCTGAATCGGCGTAAGGCAGGTTTCATCGAACCCGCGCATGGTCTGTTTGTCGATGATGCCGGACTCATAGAGGCGCTGGCGGTTTCATGGATGGCCGCAGCCGCCTTGCTCCTGTAAACCTTCGTTTTTTCATGACTCCACCTCTTCGATCTCTTTGTTTTTCAGAAGGGTTTTCAACTCCTCGTCCGTGAGATCCAGCATGACTTTAGCCAATTGCTTAAAACCCCTTTACATCGGCTTTGTCTATGTTCTCCATGACGCTCTTTGCGAACCCGTAGACGAAGAAGGCCTTATCTTCCCCGCGGTAGAGGATGATCGACCGGTAGCCGCCAGATTTTCCTTCCTTTGGCCTGGCTATACGCTGCTTTATAACGCCTCCGCCATAATCGGCGTCGATGTTCCCGGCCTCCGCGTCCTCAACCGCTTTGATCAGCTTTTCATCGCTGATCCCCTCTTTGTTGGCGAATTTGGCAAACCATTTGTTTTTGAAGATTCTCACTGTGGCTTGCCCTCGTACGCCTATCTCACTTAGCACTATAGCACTTAGTTCTATAGTTTGTCAAAGTATGTAGACGATGCTGAGGTTTCAATACAAAACTGTCCGACCGGTGCGACGGGTCTCGCCGAGATCGATCACTCTTTGATTTCCGCTTCCCGTCCATGCCCCGGCACTATCTGCTAAGGCAACGACGTAAGGACCATCAATCAGCATATCGATATCTGCCAGAACTTCGCCTATCGCCGGCTGCTTTTTCGCCTGCTGAACGAGCGCCTCTAACGTAAAGCCGCTGTAACAAAGAATATGCTGGCAGCCGCGTCGACGAAGTTCCTTGACAAGTGCCAACAGGCTTTCCGGTTGTGCAAACGGTTCTCCACCCTAGAATGCTGACCCCGTCAAGCTCGAAGGGCGGGTCAAGCAACTTTTCAGCAAGTGTTTTTACTGCGACCAATTCTCCGCCATCCGGGTTATGTAGATGCGGGACCCAGCATCCTTTGCAGGACAACGGGCAGAACTGGAAGAGCACCGAGCTGCGTCGGCCGGGCCCCTTCGACAAGCGAGTTGTGATAATAACCTGCGATCCGTACTTGAGCCTCTCCTGTTTGAAGATCCAGCATAGTCGGCGGCGGGATTACATCGAGCGGGCGAGCACATCCGCATTCCTTACCTTCGCCTGCAATGGCCGTAACTTTATCCAGTACATCGGCAGACAGGTGAATGCTCCAGGAGCATAGCTCCGCTTGTTGTATCGATCAGCATCGTCCAGTTCGCTCATCGTTTCTCCTCACAAACTTCCTTATTCAGCTAGCTTCCCGCCGCTCATTTTCGTTCAGGTACGCGATATTGCGGTCCATGCCATCGATCGCTGTAGTCAACTCTCTATATACTTCTTCTTTTCGCGATGAAGGCAGCTTTTCAGTCGCCAGCCCTCGCAATTCGACCAGATTCGCTCTTTGCCTTTCGAGCAGCGGGAGACTCTGTTTATCGGGAATGAGGTTCGGACAGCTCTGACACGATAAACGTGTTTCGCACGGATGATACGCAGTAAGCCCGCACCAGCCCAAGCCGAGATCAACAAACAGCGATTCGCGCCATTCAACCTGCGCCGCGATGTGAGCTTCAGGGGAAAGCAGCACCCTGATTTGAGCCGTCGCACGGTGTTCCTCATCTATTAGAGCAAACGCCGTCTCAAACTCCTGACGGAGCAAAGGAGGCATCACCGCGGCATACCGCATCGTCATTGTCAGGTTTTTGTGGCCGAGCATCCGGCTGATCGACTCGATCCGCATTCCGCCGGCGCCACAACGTGGCGAGCGTGTGGCGAAACCAGTGGCTCGTATAACGCTGCTTGTTTTTGCGAGTCCGCATAGTTTAGTGATGCATGCATTCAGCATATGAGTGGTGAATGGCAGCCCACGCCATGCAAACAGATAGTCGGTAGGCTTGTTGGTGCTGGTCGAGAAAGAGGGTTGTTGGCCGCGCACTTTCATCCAGTTGTCGATCGCCGTGACCATTTGCGGACGGACAGGAATCATTCGATCATTGCGGAGTTTGCCAACCGGCACCCTGAGCCAGTGTGTCTGCTCACCCGTTTGCGGGTCGATTGCGGCCAGCAGACATCCTGTATCGAGACGACAGAGTTCACCGGCCCGCAAACCTGACTCGAAGAGCACTGCCAGGACGGCCTGCATTCTCTCAAATGGCGGAGGAAAGCGTGCCGCATTGACTTGTTCAAAAGTCAGACTCTCTAGTACCGCACCGAGTCGGTGCCAGTCCTGGTCCGGGATCGTGCGCGGCAGCTCTTGATCAATACGCAGCGTGTCGCCGCGGATCCAGAGCTTTCGGCTCGGACGTTCGGGGTAGTCAAGAACATCGATCTGTTCGCAAAAGCTGCGGACGCAAGACAGTGCACGAAGTTGATGCGATTTCGACAGCGGCTCCCCGAAGTTGACTGTACGAAATTCCTGGCCGACATTGGTGTAATCTCCGCACCGCATGTCTTTTACAGCACGCTTATAGGCCTCTACATGCGTACGCCGCAGATCCGCTATCGACTTTACCTGACGGGTCATACTCGCCCAGCCAGTCACCGAAGCGACGTAAGAAGATGCGATATCCTTGGACAGTTCCGGCGGCACGCACCGTTTGAAAATCGGCAAGGAATCGCGTGAAAGTCTCCTGTATCTGCGGAGCGGTGCGTCCCCAACTATAGTGGCGTGATGGATCCGGTAAGAAGCGGGACGGCGGAGCATCCTTCAGATATCCCATTGCCCGTAAGACCTTCTCAATACGAATGACACTCGCATTTGCGACTCGTTTTGACCTCTTCGTGAAATTACGCCAATTCTCTATATCGACTTTTGTGAGTTCGCTGAGATCGGTCTTCTTAGCGAGTACGAGCATTGCTAAAAGAGCGCTCGTAACGCACTTATGAAGCGTCACCTTATCTTTGTAGCCGACATTGAGGGCGGCCGTCATAAAACGTTCGCTGATTTTGCGTGCCCGATCTTTTCCGAGCCATTTCTCCGCGAGAACGCGGTGAAAGGTCTTATGGATTTCTTCGCTGTAGGGTATGATTCCAAGAAAGAAAAGCGTTGAAGCGACAAGGTGCCACTCATCTTCTTGATTCCAGTGCCAAACCTTCGAGCGATCCTTTCTCGCTCCAGCATCTCGCTTTTCCAGGCTCGAAGGCGTTCCCACTCGAACCCCCAGTAGGTACAGTCGAACGCTAACAGCAGCTTGCCGCAAAAGTGCAGCGCTTCGCTGAAGGCGTAATGATGATAACGTGCCTGGCGATTGCGTACGCAGTAGTGTACGAAGGCTTTTTTGAATGGATCGAACAACTCCGCAATCTGCTGTTTTTCCTTAGCATCCCAACGTTTTGTGGCAAGGAGTTGTCGCTCTTTATCGGTAAGAGTCAGGCGGTGTGCAGTGAAATCTAACTCTGGCCTATTCGGACTGATCGGAGTACTCATTTCGTTTCCCCCTTATCATCCTTATCGGCATCGTTCGTGGACACAGCTTTCGAAGTCTCTGCCATTGCCTGGCGGTATTCACGCTGAAGGCGAGTGTCCCGGACCTCATTATAAATAAGTGTCGTCTCTATATCTCGATGACCAAGCTGCCTCTGTAGCGCGTCCATCGGCATGCCGGCTTCAGCCAGGTTCGTCGCTCAGGTATGCCGAAAGCGTGCGTGAACGCGTGGCACACCGGCTCGCTTGCGGGCTTCTTCGCAAACATAGACCAGCGCGGTATCGAAATGGCTGGCCAAAGTTCCGCCTCCGAGACAGACAAAACGTAGTCGTGGGTCAGCGAGGTCGGGCGTTCTATTCTGATGTAGTTCGAAAGTGCGGTGAGAGCCTCGTCACTTAGAGGAACGATACGGGAGGTACGACTTTTTGTGGCATGAACCGTAACGCGCCGGCCCGCCCAGTGAATGTCCGGCATCTGTAGGGAGAGCTTCGCCGATCCGGACACCTCCGTCTTTCAGCAGCCAGACGATCGCACGGTCGCGATGCTTTGTTGCGGTCAACTGCGAGACGAAGCGATCGATCTCGTCTGGCGAGAGTGTCTGCGGGTGAGAGCGGTCGTAGCGAAGAAGTGCGGGTTGGCCGGAGACGATCCCAGCAGCAGTGCGCAGCGTTCCTCCAACCGGAACCGGGTTGCGTTGAACACCCGTTTGTTCGGGCTCCAACATAAGAAACTCGTACCACTGCCGGAGTGCGGAAAGACGCCTCAACGAGTGTTCGTGCCCCAACTGTCGCTCCACGACACGTCGGGCGCTCACGCTCAGTGCGAACGAACTGGATAATGTCGGTAGGGCGAGCGGTAAGGGCATTAATCCCGGCGTCGTTACAGAACCCCAGCCACAGCACGAGATCCTGCCGGTAAGCTTTTACCGTGTTGAACGGACGTACGGTCGATAGATCCGCGATGAAGCGCTCAAACCAAAACGAACTGTTAGAAGTGTCAGAAGTGTGCTGATTGTTGTTGATGTCTTTCATGGGCTAAATCATACTTCGCCCTCTCAAGACTGTAGATAAATCCCGGACATCTAATTGAACACCCTGCGACTTGAATTACGCTTCTTCGACCAGGCCCATCAACGACCGAATTGTGATAAATCCGATAGAGCCAAATAGACTGATTATCGTTGAAAATCGATCCGGATAACGCTGGCCATTTAACACTATTTCTTTGGAGCGGCTTTCCGCAATTCACATTCTGGGCTGTACGAAGGTCAGATCTCAGATCGGTTAGTACAGCGTTGGAAATACCCGATACTTCGGTCGTGAGTTTTCCACTGTCGGGTTCAAGTATAAAAGTAATCTCATTGCTCATTTTCGTTTGCTGGTCAGCTTGGGCATCCGTTTGACGAAATACTCTGGCTTTTTAGTCTCCGCAGAGGGATCGCCAAGAACTTCCTTTAGCTGTCTCGCGGCCTTCTCACATGCAACTCCTTGATAACCTTTTATCTCGGTTTCGCAGGTTCCGCGCTCCGTATCAATCTTAAATTCAACCTCGGGCATAATTCACCACCTCCCTTCTCAATATTTGATACGGATTTTGATCGTCTTTCCGATCCGTTCCTTGATCAGCGTACCACCAAGTTTCTTGGCCATCTTTCGGGCCGCGGATTCGTGATAGCTGTTCTGAAGTCTGATCACAAAGTCTTTCCCAAGACGGTACGCAAGATCTAGATCATCGATGATTGCAACATATCCTTTTGCGGTCTTCTGAAAACCGATGTCGCCCAGTAACGATTGCTCCTTTACATCTCGACGGCGGATCACGATATCGGCAGTCTGAGGGTTTCTTTTGTCCCAACCTTCAAGCGGGAGATTGGATCCTACAGTTGGAGACGCGAATCCGAATTCTGCGAGAGCGTCGAGAAGCAACTCGCGGTTCGGAAATGACTGAGAGTCGAATGTCATGTATTTACTCATTAGGATTCTCCGTAATTAGAGTTCGTAGATCCGATCAGTGCGGTTTCCAGCAAGGCCGGTGTTCTCGATTCGAGAACCGGCCCCTTTGATATTGTTCCTGGCCCATTTGCGGATCTCTTCAATTTTCTCGCTCATCATCTGGGCGGTAGGGGTTATGGTCTCGATGCATTTAATGATGTCGCGAGTCTCGGCCTGCCGATCGCCATCGATGAAGGCTTAAAGGACTCCATCTTTCACCGCACCTTCTATTTCGGCACCGGAGAAGTCGTTGCTCTTATCTACGAGTTTTTCGAGATCAAAGTGTTCGGCATCGAGTGCTCTTTTCTTAAGGTGTACCCGGAAGATCTCCTTGCGGTCGTCTTTCTCTGGAAGATCAACGAAATGTATGTAGGAGAATCGGCCGATCCTGAACTGCTCGGATTCGAGTTCGCGGACGTCGTTGGCGGTAGCAAATACAAGGACGTCCTGATTGTCCTGCATCCAGTTGAGGAGATAAGAGATCGTTCGTGCGGTTTCGCCTCCGTCCGTCTTGTTCGAAGACTTCATTCCCGAGACCGCTTTCTCAAATTCACTAATACCAAGAATACCTTTGATCGTTCCGGCGATCGATAACGCCCGCTTTATAGACATTGCCGAGGAACCGATGACGCCTCCGCCTTCGCCCATGATCGAGCCGAAGTCCAGATCAAGCAGTGCCCGATTCGTGATGCTTGAAGCGACACGCTTACAGAGATCCTTTCCACATCCCGGAAGCCCGACTAGCAGAATGCCTTTACACGGTTCGACATGTCGTGCCTTCGCTCTCGGGCTGAAGGTGTATGCGGCACGTTCGAGTATGGCTCGAAGCGACTGGTAACCGCCTAAGTTGCTTGCAGGTTCTGGATGAACATACGTCAGCGAACCACTGCCGCGTATTACGTTCTTCTTTTCCTCGAGGATGACATTGATCGAGTCCTGATTGAGCCCATTACAACTGATAACTGCCTTTGCAACGACATTGCTGATCTCGACGGCGGTCAGGCCAAGGAGAGCTTGCTGCAGGGCGTCCTGCGTCTCTTTGTTGAGGCTAATATCAAGACCATTGGAACGAAGGTTCTCAAACTGAAGTTCTATCGAGTCTTCGATCTCGGATTCCCTAGGCAGATCGAGTTCTACCTGAGTGACTTCCTTTTCGAGTGTTTTGAGTTCCGGGAAATTCGGTCCTACAAATAGAACGGTTGCTTTTGTCGATTTCAGCTTCCAGGCGATCTCACGAAGTCGTCGAACTAATAGAGGATCTTCCTGTCCGTACGGCGAGATGTAAGGGGCATAGTCACAAAGCAGGAAGATACCGGTCTTCTGTTCGCTTATGAACCCAAGAAGGCTTTCGGGATCTTCCGTGTCGCCGATCGTTTGAGGAGAGCTTAGTAAACCCTCTTTCGGATCGACCATCTTTTGAAGACCGCTGGGACGGCTCCAGAAATAGAGAGGTTTCTCCTTGTGCCGATCCTGAAAGACGAGATCGAACAGCGCTTCGCGTACGCGGTCTTCTTCGAAGGTATTGATAGCGATAAGCGGGTACCGGGCTCTGATCCTAATATCGAGTTCGTGCAGGAACTTCCGGATGCTGTCGGCACCGGTTTCTATTTCAGGCATTGTTTGTTTTCTGGAAGTGTTCTAAGAAACGGATTGTGTGACAAGACGACCGTTCTGGCCATTTCGTCCATTGTTGTTGCCGGTCGGCTTCGCTGCGTCGGTCATCCTTTCCACCTTCTGCATCTCTTCTCT
This sequence comes from Chloracidobacterium sp., assembly GCA_016720705.1. Lineage (NCBI taxonomy): Bacteria > Pseudomonadati > Acidobacteriota > Blastocatellia > Chloracidobacteriales > Chloracidobacteriaceae > Chloracidobacterium > Chloracidobacterium sp. The sequence continues at coordinate 120,539 of JADKKB010000002.1, forward strand.
TGATGCGATTCCGTTGTCGATCTTGAACCCTAGATTGGCTAGAGCCCTGCCGACAGCACTTGTTTCACCGTTTTCGATAAAGGATGTCGTATTTACGTACCCCTGGCCACGTATCTCAAACGCGTGTCCGGTAGAACTGGGTTCGACGTCATCCCTGTTCCGATACGCCCCCGCCTTTATACAGACAAATCCACTATCTTCGTTGAGTCTTATGATCTCGGTAACGATCCGGCCGTCGGGATACCTCTCATAGAATTCTGCTATGCGTGCGTGAACCGGAATGTATTTGCTTAGATCGAAGTTTGCCATTCTTTACCTCGTGTTTGTCGCTCTATAGTTCAAGAGCGGTTAGCCGGTCTTCATCAAGCAGCTTTTTCGAATGAACCGAAGTCATCCTCAGAAGATCACTCAAAGCCGTTCGCATTTCCTCCGGCGAACGCTGCTTGGCTTCCCGGCCGGCCGCTGTTTGCAATTGTTCGAGCACGTTTTCGAGAGATGTGTCGCCCGTGAAGTTCATCAGCTGATACCACTCGCACATCTGGCGTGCTCGCTTAGCCAATGAACCCGATACGAACTCCGCATCCTTCATTCGTTCGGCCATTTCCGATGCTGATTCGAAGATCTTTGCTGTTATCTGTGCGAAGCCTTCCTTGATCGGCGATACGGCCTCTTCCGCTTCACGTCTCGCGGCCTCGATCTTCATCTCGCGGATACGCTCTTTTACCTCACGTTCTCGCCGGGTTTCAGCATTTACCTCCTCGACCCTTATTTCTTCGATGCGGCGTTTCGAATCGATCTCAAGATCTATCTTCGATTGCTCGGCATTTATGCGAGTTGTTTCGAGAGTAAGGGATTTTGCGAGGTTCCGCTCGGCGATCATCTCCGATCCAAGAATGATCACCTTTGGCTTCATCGTTATTATGAGTCCGTCACGGATCATCTCCCGTGTGGGAACCATCCCGATGGCTTGAGCGGCAACTGCGCTCACAAATTCCTCGCGGTCAAAGGGTTCATCGCTTGTCGCTTCGAATCGGTCAGCTGAGTCTCCCGCCAGCTTATAGAAACTGTCCTGGAGAATATCGAGGATCTCGTCGTATTTAGAAAGCACCTCGCTCTTGGCTGCGGCGAGAGTCTCACACGCCTGAAGGTATGCTTTTTCGAATGACTCAAATGCGGTCCAAGGGATCCACTTGTATTCACTTGTTCCCCAGACGGTCTCGCACAGCGTGAACCTGAAGCCGAACTTGTTGAGAGCGTTATGGGCTTGGGCGGCACCTCGCATTAGCTGATTCCGGTAAACATCCGGTAGCAACCCAGCTCGCGGCGGACTCACCCTGACGGCTGCGTTCTCCGGAAGCTGAACACCCAGCGTTCTCCATTCCAATTGCCGAACAAGACTGCCGAAGCCCCGGCAGTCTATATTCATGAAGATGCCTTCACTCTCCAGCGTCGATAGGTCGAACGGAAGGGATTCTACTTCTTCGACGCTGATACCCAACTCCGTCGCCGCCCTATCTCGTCGTTCCTCAAGCCGAGTCAGCACTTCCCGAGCAATATTAGAGGGCTGTTGCAGCTCGGAATCCCGGGAACTTTCCTTTTCCGATGTGTCCGGCGTTTGCAGACCTCCACCGAAGACGTTTTGAAGAATCGAGGAGGCAAGCGACTGAACCGCCGGCGGTCGAGTGTGCTGATCAGAAGTTTGAGTTTCCATTCGTATTCTGTCGACCGCTCAATTTTCCTCGGATCCGTTCCGTTGCAGACATTCAGATAATGGCCTAGGAATGTGATTTTCGTCACGACTAACTTTGATCCCATTGATGTCAACGGACTCTAATTCACTCAGACAGAAATAGCCCCATTCGCGCTCAAATCCGACTACGTAACCAAAGAACAAAAAGTCGTCTTCGACAGGTCTGCCTTCGGTAACAAACCAAGTCCATCTGCTCAGCGGAAAGTAAAAGACAGCATGGACATTAGGATCCTTATTTCCTTCCTGCTCGCCAGGCATTGGCAAATCATCTCTAAGTTTTAAGGGTAAAAGGTCTGGCATAATTAAAATCAAAATGAGATCTATTCTGCTGTCTGCCGCCTCTTTCGTTTTGTAATTGAATGGGTCTATGAAAGGTCATCCAGCCGCCGAATCGGCGACAATGCCGTTTCCAAAGCCCGCTTTGAATCCCGCTGGGAAGACCAATTCAACATGGCGTTAGACCCGATCATTGCCAAAGAATTCCACGATAAAGAGTTCCCCGCCGAAGGTGCCAAACGCGCTCATTTCTGCTCTAGATGCGGACCGCACTTGTGCTCAATGAAAATCACCCAAGATGTCCGCGAATACGCCAAAGAACAAAACGTCGCGGAAGAATAAGCCCTAGCAGTCGGAATGGCGGAAAAGGCGAGGGAATTTGTTGTAAGTGGAAGTGAGATTTATCAACGGAATTTGGCTGATGGGGTGAAGAAGCATCATTAATAATTTACAAATGGCAATCAGAAATTCATCATTGGGGAAAGAAAAGTGAGTGTGTAGATTGATAAGTCAAAGTTTTCAAAGTTGACATATTTGAACGTTTTTGAGTATAACTTCGTCATCGGTTCAATTATAAAAAATAAGGAAAATAATTAGGTTTTGAGAAATTCCGTAATAATTCTATGGGACCAAATTCAAATAATGAATTAAAAGTTACTCTTGGTGGAAAGATAGAGGTTGACGAAATAAAAATAAAGGATAAGGCAGTTGAAACTATTCAAGACATATTAACGGCTAAATCCCCTGAATTCTATCTAAAGGATTACGAATTAGTAATGAATTCATTATCACAATCTGTCAAAGAATTGCGAAATCTTGAAATATACTGTTTGGTTGGAACCGGGGCTGTTTGGACTTGGGCAGCGTCCAGTTACGAATCTTTTACTTTACCAATTATTTGGTGGATTCCATTTCCTTTAATCATTTTTGGTTGGATAAGCACAATGGCAACAAGGCGATCTATTGATTTAAACGCTGAGTATTTAAGGAAAATAGAAAAAGAAGTTGAACTTACAATAAATGGAAAAAACAAACAATTATTACACTGGCAAAACTTTTTTGAGCATAGTGCAACAAAATATAATTTATTAGATTTATTCAAAACAGAAAACTATAAGAAGTTATCGGTTTTATTTAATGCAGAAGGTTCAAAGGGGATATGGACTTTATCTACTAAACACTTCAAGGCTGTAATTGCAAACCAACGTGCCTGGTTTTTCTGGGGCGGATTGTCCTTAATATCTTTCATAGGTCCTTTTTTCCTACTGCAAACGATAAAACCGAAAACCAGCGATGAAAAGAAAGATACTACTATTCCTGTGGTTACAAGAGTTGAAACACCAAAACCAATGGAAACACCGATTGTCGTAGTTGAAATACCAGTTATAACGCATTCAAATGCTAATCAGCAATAGTTAATTTTTTACAAGTTCTCAATCATCACTAAAACCGTTAGCTGTTGGAATGTCGAAAAAGACAACGGAATTTGTTGATAATGGAAACGAGATTTATTAACGCAATTCGCCCGAAGGTGCGGACGGACATCATTAGGCTTATCTGAACTGCCGCCTGCTTTAGCTGACGGATTAATAATTCAGAACACAAGGCTTTAACCGAATGTAGGGAAAAGAAATAAATCCTTAGAACTTTAGCTAAAGCAAAAAGGATGATTGATATTTATTCTATTTCGGCAAAAGGCGCTGATTATGCAGACTGCAATTCATTCAGAGGTCAGTTGTTGTTTTGTGCAAAATGCTGAATGGCTCGTCCCAGATTCAAGATCAAAGTAAACCGCGTATCGTTTCAGACTTCTCGTGAGGAGCATTGAAGAAAGCATCTCAGATATTTCTACGGCCACTCGCTGATTCACGTTCAGCCCTTGCTCGCCCAACCGAATCCGTTCCGGACAAGATACTTCGTGAGACCTTACAATTGGCTCCGGTTCAAGAAGATCGGGATGCTGAAGCGAAGGTGCCGGAAGTGCCCGGCAGATACTTGTTCCGGTGAAATATTGTTCCGGCTTTAGAGGCTTTGTCGTCGAACCAAGTAACACTTGGCCTGATGTCTTCCCGTTCCCGCCGTCGATCCACCAAAGCCTTGATTGGTCACCATAACCGCGAAACTCATCGAGTGCACGATGCATCTCCCGACGTGCTATGTAGTTATCCACGCAACCGACGATGATCGTCAAATTCCTGTAATCACTATTTAAGCTTTTTAGATGTTTTTCGGGATCGAACTTCTCGCAAGCGAAACTTGTCTCAATTCCCCAAGCCGTTGAAACTCGTTCTGCTAATGTCTGTGCCTTGTACCGCCCGACTTCAGCGAAGCAGAAATTGCTGCGCGGAATATTTCCGCCCTCAACAACGTCTGGGTCTACGATCAGCAGTTCCGCTGACCTATTCTGCTGATGTTTCAACTCGTAAATGAGACGAGCAATAGCAGGAACCACAAACGATCCGGTTCCCCCCGCGCCCACCGCAATGAACCGAACGGTACTGTAATCGACAGGCAGCACAACTGCCGCTTGCGAGAAACTAAGATCGATATCCATTACAAAATCATCTCAAGCAACGCTTCGACCTCATTAAGATCGACGACGCCGCTTGGCAGGGTGCCGATCCAGGAAAATGGGATCGGTAAAAGGTGGTCGTAAACGCCGCAACGTAATCTAATCTTCGGGTTATCGTGAACATCCGCAATTATGCCGAAGATGCGGAATTTGCCTGATTCATCCCGATCGTCTGCCGTGCTGAACTGGTATGCCCCATCCGGGTGCGTATGAATCTCGATGCAGGCCTCAGAGTATTCCGGCCGTCTATCATCGGCTATGGTTGAGGCATATGTCCTGTCCCTGCTCGACGTACTCCACTGCCACGCGCATCGCTCGCTGTCCCAGTAAATAAGATAAAGTTCTTCCCTAAAATTCTCCTTAAAGTTCGATGTCTGGGCGTGCCTGCAAATTTCGTCCCAGACACGACTTGGCACCTTCGGCTTATGCCACCTGATACCTACAAATGCGGTTGGAAGGCCCTTTATCTCTCTGAACACCAAAGGAGCTGAAACCGTAAATTCTTCACGGTGGGCTCTTAGAATTAGGCCGTTTCCGGCCAGCACGTACTCGTAAAGAATGGCTTCTACCGCCTCGAATCGCTCTTTTGCGATCCGATGGCCGATAAACTCGTTTCGTTTTTCCATATTTCATTTAGAACCGTGAGTCGTATCTTCGCTGTTCAACTATCGTTTCCCATGCATCGTCGATTGTAGTGCTCGATAAGATCAGTTCGGACTTCGGAAACTTCTTCACTTTGTCAGCCGCCAGTTTCCACAGAAGTTCGCGTACATCTTGCGGTTCGGAGTGGCATCGCTCACCGGCGTGGTCTGCATTGAATGGCGTGTCAAAAATTAGTTTCCAAACATCGCTTAGAGTAGAAGGATGGGTCTCAGGGATTTCGTTCTTTCCAAAGCAGATCTTGCCTGAACCAGTATTTGGCAACGGTGCGACTGCAATACTGGTATTGGCTGTTGGCTGCGTCGATGCTACGGCCCAGAGGTAATATTCAAAACCTTTTCCGAGAAGGATAAGAGGCGGTAGGGCGACGGTCAGCCTAACCAATCCTCGATCTGCAAAGGAGATTGTGATCTTTCGAATCGCGGCCGGTTCGTAAGAGATGATGGCATTGCCTTCCGGAGCCTCGCGATATCGCAATATTCGCTTGTCCAGCCATCCGGTATCTGTGTGAACCTTTCGAAACGCTCGGGCGACTTGGTCACTCGAAAGAGCTTTTATTCCTACGGATGATTCCTTGAGATCGGCAAACAGATATTGCCCCGGAAGGAAATAGAGCGCAGCCGATGCATCCGGAGGCACCTGAGAGAAGTTATTCATAGCTCAGTATCGCTAACCGACTAGCTTTCCTGTATTCCAGAACGATATAAGCTCGGAAAAGAAGTTCTGAGCATTTTCTTCGATCCTTGTATCCAGTTCGTCTAGATCCCGGAATGACAGATTGGCGGCCCTGTAGGTATCTGTGAGCCAATCCACGGTCTCTTTGTTCCATTCAAAGAAGTCCGGGTACTGGCAGTGCGTCACATCGAGCCACGGGTTTCCGGTAGAATGATCGACCAGCCTAATCAGATCGCTGTAAGGCTTTGTTTTAGCATTCTGTTTTTCACGCCAGACGCTTGTATGTGGAGAAGCTTTGATCGAAGGCAAATCTTCCTTTTCAACACCGTACTTTTCCGAAAAGAATGTCCAGATCTCATCGTCTTCACTAAAGTAGAAAATCAGGCCGGTAAGGTAGCTATCCCTTAAGCCAGCAAAATCGACTTCCTCGCAACACAGGTCAAAGTTCATCGGCGGTATCGCGAACCTTTCGAGTTCCAGATCCGGGTCATCATGCCAGTACTCCAGTAGCGGAAAACAGTTATCGTTCACGAGCTGATAGAATTCGTTCGTACGCTCGCTGTATGCCTTGAAATGTCCTGCCTTGTATAGACTCTTTCTCGATTGTTTCCATTGCTCGGGAAAAATCTCGATGTATAGTCGGTACTTGTGCTGCTCCGATACCACTCTGGAAATGGTCTCGCAGGCGAATATCGCGTTGTGGCTTCGGGCCTTGAATCGCAGATATTCGAGAGACTGAACCAATCGGTCACCGAAGTACGGTCTGTATTCGTGATCTTGCCCTACCATCGCAAGTCCCGTCATAATCCTCGACCCTCTCAGAATCCGAGTGGAATGTAATCTATCGCTGACGCCGGAGTCTTCAGGAATGCTTTACGGTGAGATTCGATAGCTTCTATTTCCTGAGTCCCGGTAGCAAGGACGTTTTCCGCCTCGGCTACCTCCTCAACCGTCAGGAGTTCCTCGACATCCCGTCGCATCAGTCTATCCGCGAGAATGATTGCCGGGTTGATCCGTTCAGGTTCAGCCCGCAAGATACTCACCGGCGAATCATCGCCCGGCATATCCTTTATGCTGTGCCCGCTTGACGATGGTTACGCTGAGTTTTCCGTCCTTCACCTCCCGTGTGATGTTCGCATTCTCTATGGAAGCGAAATGAGGCTGAAGTACGACCTTTAGAGTCTTATCTTCCTGCGCGAGCGACGCATCAAGTTCAAAGGTTTGGCCCTCGATCTTTATCGTCGCCTTCGGATCGGTAACGGGCCTTGTCTCACTGGAAGTCTCGGTCGAGGCCGCATCAGCGCTTTTTGTTGTTCCCGCCTCGTTCTCGGCAGGTGGAGTATTTGTTTCGTTTTCCATGATTATCTAAGAGGCGAATAGGTTTTGCTGATCTTTCGCTTGTTCTTGAACCACTGCGTTTGGGATTGGAGTGGTGTCGGTGTTCCTTGTCATTCCCGTATCGTTAATCTTTACGGCCATGCCGGCTGGCTTCGAAGCACGCTTCTTTGTCGCCGGCTTTTCCTTCTTCAGTTTTTCAGCCGCCAGTCCCGGAAGTACAGTTCTGTACTGATCAAGGGCGTCAGATAGCCGAGCAGACAGAACCGTCCGACTAGCTTCACCAGCAATGTTTGAAAAGACTATCTGCGGAGCGAAGTCGTGCGAACGGACGCTCAGGACGCAATCTCGTACGCCGTTCGTTTCCGGTAGCAGTTGGATAACGGCCGTGACCGTACAGGAATCGAAGTTATAGGGTTCTTTTTCAGCAAGAACGACTGACTTTATAGAATGGTCTTCACTAAGAGGAACTACATCTGCCGGATCACCGGCGTTTTCCTCGGAAGGATGGACAGCCTCTTCAGATGCGGTAACAGAAACAACTTCCGTCTCCCGGTCATCTGCGATCATTCCGGCGATCTCGTCTTCAAATTCAGGGATACATTCGTTCGCGTAAGATGGACGATCTTCGGTTGAGGGCTCGGACTCTACGACACCGAGAAACTCATCTTGCTGTGCGTCAGATTCGTCCGAGCCAACTTTGATCTGTGGAACCGGTGAAACTGCCGTGTCTGACGTGTTGTTCGTTTCGCTTAAAGGAATCGTTGGGCTAGTCACTACGGGCGTATGCTGAGAAGGCTCCCGTTCAATCTCTCGCAACCTCTCTAGGAACTTACTTAGAAAGATATTTCGGATCGTAACCTCTTCGTGAGCCCGCGTCATATATTCGGCACCGTTCCAAAGTTCCAATCCAATTTGCTGATTCGATTGTCCGCTACTCTGAAATCCTTCGTTCCGGCTCACTTCCTCGGCAAGCGTACGAGCAGTAAAAATCAGTTGTTCGATCTTCTCTCGATTATCAAGAGGAACGAACGAACCGCTATTCAGAATTTCCATATCTCTATCTCCACAGATCTATCATCCGCCTATTTATTCGGGCCTAAAGTGAGCCAAACAACGAAAAGGGTTCGCGTTACCACGAACCCGACTACAGAGAATTAGCTAAGAGTCATGCTGCGGCTACGTATGACGCAATGACCTTATCCGACGTATCTACGAACCGCTCCTGGTTCTTTTTCAAAATCCTAGAGATCGTCGAATGAGTAGTGTTGATTGACCTAGCCGCGCGTCTCAGATTCCCGTTTGATTGTTTTAAGGCGTGTTCAATAAAAGTAGCGGCGGCCTTCACATAGACGCTATCCAGATCATCGGTTTCCGGGTCAAGGATAACCGTTAAAAAGCTTTCGTTTTCGTCCAAAATTGGCATCTCAACGTGCTGACATCTGTCTCTATCACGCACCAGACGATTAACGCACTGATGCGTAATCTCTACCTCATCGATCGATTCCACGGCCAGGCGCGTGGCAAAGTTGCGAAGTTCACGGTAGTTGCCCTTCCATTCCAGTTCCTGGATCGCCGCGAGTGCATCCTTCTCGAACTTGAAAGGCAATTCTATACCGATTGTCGCTCTCTCTTTTTCTAATTGATCGAAGAATGTCTCTAATATCCTTTCCTTCTGAAAACGAAGAGGTAATGTTTCAAGCTGAAGGATATTCAACCGATCGAAAAGATCGGCTCTGAATGAGCCACTATTCACCATCGATAGAAGGTCTCTAGAAGTCGCGGCTATGATCCGCACATCTATTTCGCGATCCCGCGTCCCGCCGACCCGGCGAATACGCCGTTCTTCTACCGCCTTCAGAAACTTTGCCTGAAGGCTCAGCGACAGCTCACCTATCTCATCAAGAAAAAGAGTACCGCCGCCCGCAGCCTCAAAAAGCCCGGCCTTCGGAGCGATCGCTCCGGTGAATGCTCCTTTTTCGTACCCGAACAGTTCTGATTCAAGAAGTTCTGAAGAAAAACTTGCGCAATTTACTCCTACGAACTCCCGTTCCGACCGAAGACTATGATCATGGATCTGTCGGGCGATCGTCGTCTTACCGGTCCCTCTCTCACCCGTGATGAGAATGTAGTGCGGAACCCGCGCGTAGAGGGCTATTTTATCCTCAAAGATCGACGACGCAGTGTCGGTATTCGCGTTAGCAAATTGATTGTTCATTAGCCAAATCCTCCCCGTAAAACTTCGACCGGTTCTTATCAATGTGGAAACTAGACAGACGCTTCGGTGTTCCCGGCGTAAGGGACGCCAAGGAAGCCGATTCTAGTTCCGATATTCAACCTACATCAATAAAAACCCTTGTTAGCCGGAGAAGTTACTTGTGAACAAATATTTTTTTCGATTTATATAAGGAATGCCTTTGAGCGTTCTAATTTCAGCCATCTCTTAATGGCCGATCCACTGCACTATATACCTGCGAGTGCTCAAGTTAATTCTTGAACAGCTCCCAAAAAGTGAACGGCGCCCGGATCAGGTTCGATTATCCATTCAGGAAGTTCGACCGGTTCTTCTTTCTCGAAGGCGTTAGAGTCGCCCTGCATTTCTGGAAGAAAGCTGATGTCGGTCGATTCCGGCGGGTACAGAGCCAGTACCCGCTCAAGAGCCAGCCACGGAGACTCTTGCGGGAGAAAGAATCTCTGTCGGCCGTGCTGCACAATGTTGACGAGTCCCATTTCGCGTAACTCTCTGATCTGCTCGAAGGTTGCTGGACATACCTCCGTAAGTAGCTGTCCCTGGAAACGTGTCGCTCTAATGGTCGCGTCCCCATTCAGATTGACGCTGTTCTTCTCGAAGTCAACGACGCGAAGCACTTCATTCGCAGTTGTCGGTAAGCTCGCACGAAGCCCGAAGTGTTGCCGAATGTCCTTGAGCCATTCTTCCGAGATCTTTACGCCGACAAGCCGGGTCCCGTCATCTGTGGTCGTCCGAACAATGTTCAGTGCGTCGTGACTGAGCGTCTTCAGATATTTCCATATTGGAAGCAATGCACCGCTCAGAATATGTACAGTTCTGTTCTCGAATGCGGGAATCTTGTTCTCCTCATTGACCCACCAGCCTTCAGCCTTTGTCTTCGGGACTATCCGATAGCGCTGATTTAGCTCGCTCTCGCGTAGATAGGCTACATTGCGACCAGCAGGTTTGGTTATCGAGAACATCTGATAGCGTTCTCCTGTCTCTGGATCCGTGTGCGATAGGGTTCTTCGAACCGCAACGAACGATCCGTCTCGACGGTCCTGAAAGAACTGATGTATTCCGCTTGCAGCCATATCCCGATACTTCGCTGGAGTGGTTGCGACTTTAAGCTCGAGTTTGTAGTAGACAGTCTTCGCTCCGGTCATTGGATCGGAATTAAGAATTTGCGGCGATCCTGAGATCGCGACCGAAATCGCCTTTAGGTCTTCCATCCCGTCATCGAGTTTGCCTTTCTGTTTGAGGTACTCGATGGTTTCCAGGAATGTACAATAGAAGTAGTCGAAGAGTGCATTCTGTCGGTCCACCTCTAACGAAAGAAGCCTATTCAGGAAACGCGGGATATTTGTCTTCTCGCTGTCAGGAACTTCTTCACTTCCGTCTATTGTTTTCACGAGCCCCATGTCTCGCAGAGCTTTTTGAGGATCGTCCAGTCCTTCGATCTCACGGCCCCGCATAATGCCAGTCAGCACGACGCTGAGAGCCGAACGTCCTTCTCTGGATTCGAGATTATATTTATCGAGGTTGCCGGCCTTCTCCGCTCGCCGGTCGCCCTTTGTAAGTGCTCCCATGTTTCCAAGGCGCCTGGCGATGGTTGAAGAGAATCGCTTTTCGCCGCCGAGTTCCGTGAAGACAAGCAGATAGACTGGCGGTGCAACTTGACCGGTTCGATGTGTGCGCCCGAAGTCCTGGATCTGTTTATCGGCCGACCATTTTAGTTCTGCAGCAATGTGAAGACGTCTCTGCTGGTTTCCGACAGTTCGGCCCGCATGAAGGCTGTCACCGGTCGATGCCACCTCGGACATAATGGCAATCCTTTTGTCGCCTTTCTGAAAGGCATTCTTTTCGTGAAGGTTGATAAGCTTCGAAGGGACCCCGGCAAGTTGGCGCGGCCGATACTCCAGAGTGCCGTTTGCCGTCCTAATCAGGCGTTTCTTCCGGCCCGTCATCTCCGCTATATTCTCAACCCCGAAATAGTTCACGAGTTGATCAAGCGGATGTTCAGGCACTTCAAGGATAGATAACTTATCAAGCAGTTCTGCCCTAAGTTGCATAGCGGCCCGACTTGCCACCTGATCGCCGTTGGCATCGACGATAGGAACATATTCGATGGTCCCACTATATGGATTTGTTCGTTCCTGAAAACACGCTGTCGGAAAGCAATTCGCAACCAGGCGAGTAAGAGTCTCTCTTGGGCTAAAATCCAGACTGTCAATAGCCTCATCCTGATCCGCTGCACGCTCTATCTGCTTCTTTGTCTGGCTTTCGCCGGTGCCTGTTATCGAGACAACAATAGATTCTTTTCTGCCGAGGGCATCTTCGATTTCACGAATCAGAGTCGGCACCTTAAATGCAGTTATCAGATTGCGAAAGCATCTCTGATGCTCCGCCCAGAACTGATTGAGGGCACTGCTTTTGGTGGCTTTTCCGGAATTTGTAAGTTCCAAGGCCCGATGAATATTCCGAAAGACTTCCTGCCAGCCCTGGGCCATGTTGTCGTACATCCTCCGCTGAGCAGGTGTCAGCATGTGAATTACCTCGCGAAACTCGACCGATAGGCCTGACTCGGGGTCGGTTCCCATACTTAGGTTGCCGCATAGGTATCGTCCCATCGCCTTAAGGTCGCGGCACACCATCTCCAGAGCACCAACACCGCCTGATTCGATCTCTTCGGCGAACTGCTCGAAGCCTAACGGAAAATTGGTTCCCGCTCCCCACAATCCGAGCCGTGACATGTAAGCGAGATGTCGCACCCCGCCTGCCGAAGTGGCGGAAGAATAAACAACTCTGACATCCGGGAATTTTTCCGGGTTCTGGATCTCAAGTACAGCGGCTCCAGTCTGCGTCGATTTGCCGCGGTCGTCGGCAAATGCGTACTTTGCCTTGTGCCCTTCATCGAAGACTACGATGCCGTTTGATCCGAGCCAGCGTGTTATCTGATCGATCCTCTTGTTTCCCTTTTTCGATTTGGCTATCAGCGACCGGTATGTACAAAATACGATTCCGTCTTCAATGTCGATCTCTTGATCGGTTGGGAAATCATTGATCAGCTTGATCGGTGGCGTAAGTCCAAGCCTTTTGAACTCGTCTGAAACTGCTTCGATCAGATCGGTCTTGACCGAAAACCATACGGACCGCCTTCGCCCCTGAAACCAGTTATCAAGAATTACTCCCGCGAGTGTCGCCGTCTTACCCGTTCCAGTCCCGTCACCGATACTTATGCCGGCTCGCGCACCATCGGGCAGACGCTGTTCGTGTGACTGACCCGCGTAGATAATCCGTTCTATCTGCATCGCCGAAAGTTTTCCTGTCTGAGACAGATATTTCGGCAGGCGTGGACGATATTTTATTGCCGGCGGTTCGACGTTGGCGAGTCCCGGCGGTTCTACGATCACTCCCGGGTGAGGTGAACCACCGAGAACATATCGTGGGGAATATATCTGAATGTCTGGCTCGCTCGTTGGAATATCCCCGGTCGAAGTTGATTCACCCGAGGTAATAATCGGCACAGTAAGTCCTTCCGAACTATGTTCTTGGATCGAGTACATTAATTTTTTTGGATCAGAAACGGAGATTCAACTCGAGTGATTGTTCGAAAGCATGCTCGACCGACCGAGCCACAATATGAGGAACACTCTGGATTTCAGCGGATGAACAATTCTGAGATGAACCGGGTTTCGTTCCGATGATGAGCGTCGTCTTTACGCTTGTGCCGTTAGAGTAGAATTCACGGCCGGGCAATTCGATCGCCGCTTTCAATTCGATCTCGGGTTGTAGATTGCTCCAAAAACGGCTGCCATAGCGTGACGTTGGCGACCCGCTCTCGCCAAGAATAACTGCGAACCGTCCGCCCTTCCTCAGCCTTCGCAAGGCTGCGTCGATATGGCGAAAACCGTATTGCACACTGTTTCTGTGTACTCGTCCTGAGCTTGAGGAGAACGGTGGATTGGCAAGGACCACATCGGGAATCAGATTTGCGGGTAACAGATCATCAATGAACTCCCCGTCAAACCCATATGTGTTAAATCCCAAAGTTTGTAACAATGCCCTTCGTCTCGGGTCGATCTCGTTAGCTATCACGCTCGCTCCGGCCGCCTCGACCCAGACGGCGAGACTGCCGGTCCCGCAGGACGGTTCCAGAACCGTCTCGCCGTGCCGGATATTTAGAAGATATGCTGCGAGAAAAGCGATCGCGGCTGGCGTCGAAAACTGTTGGAAAATTATCTGTGTTTCACTTCGCCATGTTTGGGTTGGAAGCCGCTCCTGCAAAGGTCTCAGGACCTTTGAAACGGCCTCAGCAGGATTCGGTCTTGTCATCAGTTCACTTCCATACTTCGTGTGAATGAGTGAGTTCAGAGCAGTCTCAGCGATCTCATGGAAGATGTGCGAATCGACTGAAGATACAGAAATGCCAGACTTATTGCAAAGTTCAATGAGTTCTCTGTTTGAAATGCGAGTCCCACTCTCTACGATTTTGGCGACACGCTCGATGAGGCCTGTTAGTGAGTCTGTAGAAACTGTTGGCTCGCCCATGATGCGACCTGTCAGCCGCTTATTTTGTTAGAGAGATTCCGGCGAGTTGGTGGCTAGCCTCGTGGAAACATTCGGGCGTCAGCAATCTAAGCCAATCGGACATGTCCAGATATTTGAGGGAGGCTCCCGCGATCAGGGCGTCGTCGATACCTTTGAAACGTCTATCCCAAGCGAGAATTTTTGTAGGTTTGCCGCAGGACAAGAACCGCTGTGCCCGAATCCGTAGAGCTAGTAACGATGCCATTGCTCTTGCCACATGTGGATTCGTGAAGCTATCTACATCGAAAGCAATCTCCAGGATCCTTCGCCGTGCCACATTTACAATTTCGCGATGCGACGTTGAAACTCCGCCATTGGCGACGACATATCGATCCGGCATGAAGTGCTGGGCCGTCGCGGCTTTCAGGACACCTTCGGTAACAAGTACCGTCTCAATCGTCTTTGCACTGAAACCTACTGAGCCTTCGTGATGAAGTGGTGAGCCAGAACTACATCCTTGACTCCTTCCGATCGACGACAGCCATTGATACTTTCCGGACGTACTCTTAGTCTTTCCCATAATTTTGAGCTGGCAAGCCTGAATTAAACCATTCGAATCCAAGAATGGAATCAGAAGAAGATCAGTGTCATAGTCGAAGTCACTACCTAATCGCGTTCTGCGCTTCGATCCCCGCCAAAATCCTGGAACGCCTTCAAAAAACGGAATAGTTCCTTTTTCTTTTACGAGTAACTCAATGAGCGATAGAACTAGACGATGTCTTTCAGTAGCTAATTTGGGAAGTATTCCAAAGCGTCCGCAGTCCTGCCCTTTTCTAACCAGCCATTCGTTTCCGTAAATTAGCTCGCTATTCGCCGGTAATGGCGAAAGCTTGATGAGTCTCTGATAGATCCAATTCCTGATCTCGATGGGGGCTAAAGAGGTTGATTTTGCTCGCTTAAATATCCTCTTTGGCTGATTGTAAACGCCACGGGATGGGATTCGACGATCGTAATAAAAGATCCCCCAACCTTTGATGCTGAGTCTATCGGCGTTTGTCGCGGAACGGGCACAGAATGCAATGTTGTAGTCTTTAGTCGTACTGCACCAGTCCGGTTTTCCGCAGATGCGGCACGGAGACTTTCTCGATACTCGCTGGTATCCGGTTATCATTTTGATTCGCTTCTTTTCTACCGCTTTTTTTCTAGCGACAACTTATTCGATGCCAAGTATGTGCATAACTAACTTTGGCTCATTTCGGCGGCAGACATATGGTGTATCGCGACATTTTCTATTGACAAATGTCACTTTTCACCGCATGCTTCTAATGATGGATAAGCGACAGCAGCCACAAATCAAAAAACTTGGGGTCTTTACACTGGCTCAAGGTAAGTCCGTGGGAATTAGTCAGCAAGACCTATCCCGGCTTGTCGCTGCAAAGGACCTCGTTCGTATCGGTCGTGGAATCTACCTCCATCCCAACGCCTCGCTGGATAAAGATGTCGGATTCCAAATCGCGTATTCAAAGTTTGGGCCAGGTTCAGCAATTGGGGGCCTTTCAGCTCTATATCACTACAATCTTGCTGAACAAGTGCCTGGAGAAATATGGGTAATGGTTCCTCCGGAGAAAAGAACCCGAGAAACCGGTTATAAACTGATTCGAACAAAAACGAGCCTCGACAAACAGATCATAGATGAAAAGGGATATCGAATCGTAACCGTAGAAAGGGCGGTTCTGGAGGCTCTAAAATTCAGCACAAAGATTGGCGAGCGAACGGCCGTCAAGGCTGCCAGAGAAGCTCTTGCAACAAGAAAAACTACGGAAGCAAAGCTTGCAAAAGCAGCAAAAGAGCTTGAGCTTGAATCGGTACTCGCCAAATATCTGGAGGTCATCGTGCCATGACCACGAGAGGCCGCCCGAAAGCAAAAGTTGCAGCGGCCCGTAAGCTTCTCATTAACTGTTATGTCATGCTTCGTGACAATATCAGCTACGAGGAGTTCGTTACGCGTTGGGCGAAGTTGGTTTGTACGAGGGGTCAGGAGAGGTGACGGGGAAACCCGCTCAGTCTCTGAAAGTCTGATGGTACGGCCAGCCATCTCGATATAGTTCGAGATGAGCCGATCAGGTTTCATGTAGCCAGCCGCTCGATCGAAGCTGTGCACGAATAGATGATGGCATTCGCTAATTACAGCGGTGCGTATCTGAAAGAATCTAACTAATAATGGAGGCGCCGGTTGTTCTCTTTTGTCACCCAATCAAACGCACCAACCGCATCCAAAAGATGCCACAATACCCGTGCGCTTGACTTCAAGCGTTACTTCATAGATGACCCCGATCGCTTCCGGCTATGAAAAGGGATGTGCCAGTGAGCGGTTTCGGAAAAAGATTGGCGGAACTGAGAAAAAAGAGAAGCCTCACGCAGCAGCAGCTGTGCGATCTTGTGGGCGTTCACGTAACGATGCTAAGCAGCTACGAAAGCAGCCGTTCGCAGCCGACACTCGATGTGATTAGGCGGATGGCACTGGCTTTAGACGTAACGGCTGACGAACTCGTTTTCGACAAAGCCGAACGCCAGCCGCAGATGCTCGACAAGGAGCTGTTGAAGAACTGGGAAAAGATTGACGGCTTGCCGGACGACGACAAACTCGCCGTCAAAAAGATCGTCGCCGCACTCTTGGTCAAACATTCGGTCGAACTTGCCGTCCGGTGAGAATTAGTTTTGATATTTCAATACTGTGGCTTTGTCGCCACTGATCCAAACATTATTTGAATCCAAGCTGTAGATATTTAATAAGTCCGCCGTTGTTGGACTCAACGACTTGTGCCATGACTCACCATTATCGGTCGTATAATAGATACTTCCTTCAGAGCCAATTAGCCACCCTTTCCCATCTTTGAGAAACAAATCGTTTAAGTTCTTAGCTGATTCAGGTGTTTTGTTTTGCCACGTATTCCCTGAATCTTGGCTCCTCAACAAAATACCATCGCCAGATTCGTTTTTGCCGGTAATCCACACATCTGATCCGAATGACCTGACGTTTGATGGTGAATAACCTTGATCCAATTTTATTTTTATCCAGTTTCCGTCATGAAAATGAAAGATCGAACCTTTGCGACCAATAGCCCAGACATCGCCCGAATCATTGCAAGAGATACGATCTGAGTTCTCCTGATTTGTGGAAAATAGATTAAGCAAATGTAAGTCTTTTTCACCCATCTCAACGTGGAGGATACCGGTTTCTCCAAGCATCCAAGCCCTGCCGTTAGGGTCGAAGCAAATATCCCAAAGCACTTGAACCTTTCCACTTAATTGTTCAGTGCTTTTATTGTCAAATGCAATCCGTGACCAACTTTTTCCGCCGTCTGAGGTTTTCATGACCAACGGCCTTGTCAAGTCTTCGGTGCCAACCACCCATCCTTCTTGCTCGCTTGTAAAACCTCCTGCTGCAACTGCCGTGTTCTCTTCGTAAAAGACCGTCTTCCAAGTTTTTCCCGAGTCACTTGTATTCTCAATCGCCACAGACAGAGATATCCCATTCTTCTGATCGAAAAACTTTATTGGCCTCAAAGATGTTGAGTCGGTGATATATGATGAGCTGAGAAGTTCCCACTTTCCCGTACCGACGCGATTCTGGCCAGCGTTTCCACTTGAACTGCATCCGACAAATACAAGCATGATTACGAAAGTCGTAAAATTAGTCTTTAACATTTAATGCTCCGATTTCCTTCTTTGGGTTCCCGGCCTGTTCGCCCTTGCCGCGTTTTCAAATCCTACTGAGTTTGTACCATCTGGTAGACCGTTTAAGAGATCATAGCCGTGGCCGAATTCGTGGGCATCTACAACACTGTTGTCCGGGAACCGAAGTTGGCTGCCGTCTCTCGTCAGCGTGGAGGTATTCCTTTTGATTGCTTCGTTATTCCCAGCTTGGGCGGCATTCGGGGCGACCCATATCTCAATTTCGCCACTCATACTCTCTTCAGTGGAAAGCGTGAAAGCACCACCTCTAGCCCTAATATCGACAAGGGTTTTCACCCCACGTCCGTCCACGGGACCGGTTTGAGGCTTAAAGAAAGTTTCTAAGCCGATATTGAATCTTACGGCTCTTGGACTAGCTAGAATATCCGCGAACTTCTTGCTAAAGTCCTTTATCTCGGCATTATTCCCTATGTTCGCAAACTTTGAATAATTCCCGCCACAAATGTCTTTGTCGTTAAGATAGAGAATCCTTCCATCAGAGCTCTTCTTTATTAAATTGAACCGTTCGTCGCCAAGAAAATCGTTGAGTCTCTTGAGCTTTGCCTGAACTTCTGCATCAGTCCCAGTTAATTTAATGATTTCTCCCGTCGGATCGGTGTATCGTAACGGATTGTTTATGGCGTATGCATAAGCATTCCATTGCTGCGGTTTTCTGAGATAGTTGTTTAATTTGGCTCTTGCTTTTTCCGAAGTTTCTTCAAATTCTATTTCAGCAACAATTTTGTAAGGATCAGGCGAAGTAAATCTACCAAACCCACTTCCAAACATTCTGGCTTTGGCGTAGTCTAGCTCAGTCTCATTATCACGTTCATATCCGGTGAATTGTTTCCTCACAGTGTCGGCAGCGTAACCAAGGCCGGCGGTCCGTTGGGTTGTGTAGATCTCCTCACCAAATGGATCATAATCATGTAGGGCGGTGACGTCGCCGTTTGCGTCGGTGTTGATTCGGGGTGAACCGAGGTGGTCATTGGTTAAGTAGCTAACCTTTGCATTCTGCGGTGAGGCAACAATTGTTGAATACTCCGCGACAGATCGGCCTAAAGAATCGTAAACAAATACCGTAGTCTCGCTCGTTGCAGGCACGTATTTCTTTATTCTTTTCCCATCTCCGTCGTACCAATATTGACCAATGACCCCGTTCGAATCGCTTACTTCGACCTGTTTGTTTTCTGCATCGTAGATAAATGTTTGGCCGGTGGCATCGGTGGTCGTGTTGCCGGACAGGTCATATGAATAGTCTTGACCCGATGCAAAGCGGTTGTTGGACGCGCTAACGGTTGGATTTGTGATATTCGGATACGCGAACGATGTCGGCATTGTCGTATTTGCCTCGTCGAAATTTCTGTTCCCGTAGCGGTCAAATGTGAAAGTCTGTTTCCAACTGGTCTGGCTATCAATGACTTCTTCGGCGGATTGCAGACGATTGAGCGAATCGTAAGCGTAATTTTGAATCGCCGTGAAACCATTATTCGAGCCGACCGTCGGCACGGTGATCGTCTAATCAGAATTCAGGCAAAACATCGCAGGATCGCAGACTAGTCCCCGGATTCATTTAGTCCCCGGATTCATTTTTTTATATATTAGGTAAGTCTGTTGCCCAAAAAGGTGCTTGATGTTGTATTGAAAGATCGCCGCCGCTATCTCCCAACAATTCCCATTCATAACTGAAACTAACAACAACAGCAAGTCCATCAGCTAAGTTTTCTTTGGGGATACTAAACAAAATGGATTTTCCAGACTCAACTTCTCGAACTCTATAATTTTTAATAATACGATAACCAATAGGCAATTCAGATTCCTTTCTTTTCCATTCAAAGCCCGGCATCCTTTGAACCTCGTGTGATACTTGATATTCATCTTTTTCATTATCAGCACCATAAGTCTTTAAGTATATTTTCCATTTGGTATTGTTATGAAGGCGCAACCAAATGCCTTCTTTACTTTCATCTTCACGAGTAGGTATTCTTTCGCCAAATTTCTCAAAAGTTATAAAGACACTCGGCTTTCTTACGTCTAATCGAACATCATTGCACGCACTAGGCGTTTTGTCATTTGTTTGAGCCAGACAAACAAATGACAAACTGAAAATAAAAAAAGTAAGTATTAAAACTTTCATTGTTTCTCCTGTATATTTTTTTACGGAAAATAACTGTTTCCCGGATTGGTTGGCGTAACTCCATACAAACCGCCCTGACTTTGAGGAACAGCCAAAAGTTTGTCTATTGCTACGTTTCTTTCATTTCTGACATTTTCAACTGCGGAAAGTTTCGCGTTTGCCGTCTTCCATTTTTCATCGAACAGCGTATAATTCTGCCCCGCCATAGGTCTTGAAGAACTTGAAGCTGGATAAGCCTCATCCATTACTGATGTAACAAGATAGCCTCGAAACTCTGTGTCGTAATCAGAAACTTTTGTTTTACCGCCGCTATTGATGTAATTGAGATGATCTTGAGTATGAACTCCTTCGTGAGCAATGTCGGCTACAAGGTCCGCCCCGTTACTAAGTTTGGTAGAATCAAGCGTAACCTCAACTTTTGTATCTGTCGAATTTCTTGCCGCAGTAGCCCCTACGCCCGGATCGAGTTTTCCGGTTTTTATTATGACCTGACTACTTCCAACTTTTTCACTACATTTTTTAGTTCCGGCTTCACAACCATAGGAATCAATAGCAGTTTTTGCCTCTTTGTATTCGTCAGATTTTTTGCCGTAAATTTTCTGAATTTGTTTTAGTCTTTTTCTAGCTTCCTTTAATTGATCTCTAAAATTTTGTTGCTGTGTAGAATCCACACTGGCATCAAATTCATATAATCCGAATGGATCAATAAATTTTAGAGGATTGTTCAAAGAATAAGCGTAACGATTCCAACTTTGTGGAATTGCTTCTCTGCCTGATGAGAGTGCCGGGTCTGGTGAAGTGAATCTGCCGAAGCCACTTCCGAACATTCTAGCCTTTGCATAATCGAGGTTTGTTTCAATATCACGTTCATACGAGGTGAATTTCTTCCGAACTAATTCCGTGCTGTAACCAGCGCAGCATCTCGTATTCCCGAGTTTTCGAGCGTAACCTCAAGCTTTGCAATTCTCTTCCTCGTGTCGATTAGCTTCTCGTCATTTTTGTTGATCTTCGATTGTAGTTTCTCGAACCTACGAAAATGCGTGAGGGCCTCCTGAGCCTTGTCCATGCCCTCAAAAGCTCGGCCGAGATAATAGTCGTAAAGATGGCCTACGTCCCCGAGGTCATCGAGTTCCCTGGAGCGCTTGGTTTCTTTCAATCCTTCTTCGAAGTCGCCCAACTCAATAATCAGCGTCTGGGCCAAAGTCCAATGAGCAGCCCAGTGTCGCGGATTCCGTTTGGTGACCAATCGGTATTGCTCTACGGCCTCGTGAAAGCGATCACTTCCGGCCAGTGCCAGTCCATATGCCATGCGAACCCCATCATGGTCGCATCCGTTCCCGAGTAGCGACTGGTATTCCGGAATCGCCGCTGCCGATCCCTTTTTTATAGAAGTTACTCTGATCTCGGCAAGTCGATCGATACAAATCTCCTCACTTAAGGGCTCGGGGGAGGGCGATGGTGGGGTCATTGGATCAGCTCGTGTCGATTCCTGATTCGCTATAGAATCGTTTCCCGTACCTTTGTATTTGGGAGTGTCGCACGTAAAGCTTACGACCAAAACGCTAGCCATAATGGATATCATGAATTTCATCTTTAACCTCTATTTTTTCGGCTTGAGCCCGTAAATTTGACTGACTCGATATCCGAAATTCTTCTCGGTTAACGGACTTCCTGTGGCATCGTCTTTGTACGATGAGGCAAGTTTGTTTCGTATCGACTGAGAGTCAACCCTAATTGATCCGTTTTTGGTCTTCAGGTGACCATGCGGATTGCTCAACCCCCATTGCACATAGGCGCCGCCTTGTTTACGAAGATACAAAGCTGCGGAGTAGTGCTTGAACTCATTTTTCAAATCGAGTGATATCAGAATTCACTGAATCACCATTTGAAAAACTCGTAATGACATCTGCAGCAACCCAGGCGTGTCGTCCTTCGTGGGCCAAAACCGGCTCCGTGCCGCTAAATCCCGCTCCGGTGCTAAAATCTCCTTTCGCATCCAAGCTTATAGTGATAAATTTTGAGGCGTCGTTGACCGTGGCGTTCCCTTTCTGAATCAATTCATTTGCCCCCTTTACGTCGTTGATGAAGACAGAAGCTTTATCTCCAATTGTAAAGACCGTCTTGTTGTCTTTGTGCAAGAGCCAATTCGCGAATTTCTGCTGTTCTTTAGTGCCCTTATCTCGAAGAGCTTCCAGACCTTCTGAATTTTCGTGCACTCCCCACTAACGGTATTATCGCAAACGTAAAGACCGGTCGGATCGCTGTACTTGAGCGGATTCCCCGACACGTAAGCATATCTGTTCCATCTCTGAGGCAAAGAAAGGAATTCGATCTTTTCTTCTTCGGTCATTGCCCAAGGCCCGAAAGCATCGACAGAGGTAAACCGCCCCAGCGAACTGCCAAAATACCGAGCCTGAGCATAATCCAGCCCGGTTTCGCCATCGCGTTCATAGCCGGTTATGAACGCGCAATTCGAGATTTCCGTGCGATGCGCATTGCGGCTTGATGTGTTTTCAAAGAGCTAAAGAAGCGGCTAAAGAAAAAGCGGCTTTCGTGCCAAGTTTTTATTATAACTCGACAGGGCTTTTTAACCTATTTGTTTGAGGTTTGCCGGAGATTTTCAGTTGCTTTGCCCACCGCTTTTTTATGTCCGAGATCTCGACCTGGGTGTAGATCTGGGTCGTGTCGAGGCTGGAGTGTCCGAGCAGTTTTTGGATGTGGCGGAGGCTCGCTCCGTGGCGGAGAAGATGCGTCGCGCAGGCGTGCCGGAAGGTGTGGACCGTCGCGTTGATCATGGCCGCTTCCGAAGCGTTCTTTACGATGCTCCATATCTGCGGATACGAGAGGCCCTGCCCGTAACGGAAAGGAACAAAGCTGTCGGATTCGTGACCGGTCTTTTCTTCCGGCTTCGGCCTTTTCCCCAGTAGGCTCCGCTCATCAGTTCGACGCGCGATGTGGCGATATATCTCTCGATCCATCGGGCTGCGTTTTCGGTCAGGGGAACGATGCGTTCTCTCTTTCCTTTGCCTTCGCGGATACGCAAGGTCCGCCGTCGAAGTCGCGCATATTCAAGCGGTAAAGCTCTCCGTGACGGATGCCGCAGGCGTATAGGGTTTCGAGTATGGAGCGATCGCGAACGCCGATCGCTTTGTCGGTGTCGCATTGCTCGATGATCTTCGATATTTCGGCTTCGGTCGGGACGTGCGGCAATGTGTGTCCGGCTTTGGGAAGATCGAAGGTCTCGGCGATGTTCGCAAGCACTTTATTCGATGTGTAAAGCCATTGGAAAAAGCGTCTGATCCTCGACACGGTTTGTCTTAAGGATGATGCCTTCTGGTCGGTGTATTTCTTGAGGTGAACAAGGTACGAGTTCAGGTGCGTTTCCTCGGCCTCGTTCAGCTTTATCAGCCAGGCTTCCTGCAGGTAAAGCTGCAAGTTATTCAGCACTCTCTCGCTCGATCTTCGGAGGTCCTTCGAGTAGCCTTTGGCTTCGAGTTCCGAGAGGTATTTTTCGATCTCTTTGTTCACATTCGATGGCGTTTTGTATACAGAAGTGACAGCGTAAGACCTTTAACGAGAAGCTTTACGCAATAAGTTGCGGTTTGTAACTTTGGTGACAATGCGTAACCCGTGCTGCTGCCTCATTTAGTCCGATTACAAACGGTGGATCTTGGTCTATCCTGTCGTACAGGCTGGGGAGCCGTTTCGCACATTTTTTCAGACCCGCGTTTTTGGGCTCTTTTTACCGTTATCGACCGCTTTTTTTCTCTGGGATGACAGCGGCTGATGACCTCAGCCAGATCGCCAAGCTCGACGTGCGTGTAGATCTCGGTTGACGACAGGCGGCGGTGTCCGAGAAGCTTCTGTATCTGCCGTATGTCAGCCCTGCCCTTGAGCAGATGGGTGGCACATGAATGCCTCATCGTGTGCGGCGTGACGTTCTTTTTTATGTTGGCGTTCTTCGTCCATTTGCGGACGATCCGGCGTATGTCGTCCACGTCCAGCGGCCCGCCCGAACGCGACGAGACGAACAAGCGGATCTGTCCCGGCTGGGATGCAAAAGCGGTACGCGCCTGTTCGAGATAGAGCTTCAAGGCTGTCTGCGACGATTGAGTGAGCGGCCAGCCGCGTCTCATTTCCTTTGCCGTGCTCGATCCGAAGCGTACCCGTCTGCATCTCCACATCGTAGATCGTAAGGCTCACAAGCTCCGCTCTCCTGATGCCGGTTGCGTACATCACCTCCAGAATGGAGCGATCGCGAATGTCTCTCTCGCTTTCTCTATCGGGATGCTCTCGATCAGCCGCTTCGCTTCGGCGGGGGTGAGGATATTTCGCGGGAGCATCTTCGGCTGCTTCGGCATCTGGATCGACGCGGACGGGTTGTGAACGATGACGCCCTCCTGCCACAGCCAGAGAAAGAACCGCTTCATCGCCGCCAGTTTGTTGGCCTGTGCTCCCGATGAAAGCCTCTGCCTTTTCCGGCCCGTTTTTTCGTCTTCCGTTTCAAGCCGGTAAAGCGAGATCTGATACTGCGAAGATGCGGCCGTCACGTCGGCGATTGAGTTCAAGGCGGTGTTTTCCACCAGCCAATCGAGGAAGACCCGTGCATCGCGAGAGAGTAGTTTACAAGCGTCGCCGGCGAGTAGTTTACGGCCGTCAGATATTCGATAAAGCGGCCTCTTAGAAGCTCCAGTTTTTGCTTTTGATTCTCCGTCCACATCTCGCCAATGCCTCCTTACTCAACAATCAACTGTTAGAAAGCAGATGATCGATGAGTGTTTTTCTTTAGCCGCATTCAGTGGGAGTTGCTCCAACACGACCTTTGCTTTTATTTTCCCCTTTAAAAGCTTCTCCACTGACCACAAGGTCGGCTTAAGTTTCTTTTCTGTCTGCAATTAACCTTGTGATTCGACCACCACAAGGTACCCTCAAGGTCGCCTTTTTTACCACAAGGTCCACAAGGTTTGCTGTCGGGCGTCCGGCTTTTGTCTTTAGCCGCTTCGTCTTCTTTTCAACGTCACCATCAGGCCGCGCCGAGTTCACCCCGATAGCCGTGCGAACGAGCGAAGCGGTCTGCGAGGAACGAGCGCCCGCGGAGCAGAGAGCCGGAGCGGACGGCGTACGATAATGAGCTTTTATGTCCGTAGTGTTTTTTACGAAGGACACAAAAAGGGATTATCGGATGACGGCAGCGACCGGGAAGAAGGCATCCGAAGCGAACAACGGCGGGCGTTACTTACCGCACCTTCACCGCTTGGCCTATCGACTCGCCGCTTTCTCTTTAGCCGCGTCCTTTAGTCGCGTTTTCAACTCGTCAACTCCGGTCAGTCCGCGCAGGCTTTGCACCTCGCTCTCCGCATCGCTCGCCAACTGGTACACGCTCGGCTTTCCGTTCACCGCCTGGATCGCCCAGAGATATTCCATCTCGACCAGCTTCTGGCAATACATCCTCACCTGCCAGTCGCTCCATGCGGTCGTCTCGCGTATCTCCCGGCGTGTAAGTTGGACATCGCAAGCCTTGATCTTTAGTTCTTCCGCTCGTCTCTTACACGCTTCTCTTATCGCCTCGAACATTCCACGCACGGGCGGCTCCAGCTCGTCCATTGCCTTGCCGAGGATCTCCTCGGCCAGCTCGTTCGCAAGTGCAATATCGGACAGCTCGACCTCGACATATTCGATCTCGATCTCGCCGCGTTTCGCGGTTTTGATCTCTCTTGATATTGGTGAAGAAGTGCTCTTATCGAGTTGATAAGCGAGAGATACTTTCTTTGCTCTCGGCGGTGGATGAGTCTTTCGCTGGGGTAGGTCAGATGTTCGACAACAGGGTTGACGACGGCCAGCGGTTTGAGCATTCTTTGGGCGTGGTGATGCAGCCGTTTGATCTCTTCCGATTCCGCCTTTTCCAGCACTCCCGAAAGACTGTGCTGATGCCGCTGCTGTGAAAGAATGATCCGCGTCTGCTCGATCGATTCGTTCATCGAAAGCTGCACAAAGCGGCTGCGGGTCTCCTCGTCGAACGCTTCGGCTGAGGTCGTCGTTATCACGATCACAACGGGTCCAAAGACTTCGTAATGTTCCGTCGAAAGTTTCCCGGTCGCCGGGTCCGTCCGGGTCGCCGCGATCAAAAGCCTCTGATCGAGGCAAGCGTCCTAAGTGAGTAGACGGCCTGCATCGCTCCTTCGTCCTCGGCGATCACCAGCATCTTTCTTTGCAATGAATAAGGGTCTTTGTAGAAAAGAGCCTGGCCGGTCAGCCTCGTAACCCTGACAAGCTCCTCCGGCGGCACAAACGCACAGAGAGCGTCCTGCAATGCCGATTTGCCAGCACCCGAACGGGCGACGATAAGCAGGGCAAGCGGTTCCGTCAGTTTCCGGCTGATCGACCCCAGGTAAGCCGTCAACACCGTCGAGCGTTTCGCCCACCAGACCGCACCGCCGGAAGTCCTCCACTATTCGCTCCACAGCTTTTCGTCTTTCCAGGAAAGCTATCGCCTCCCTTCTCGGCCTCGGTCATCGCCGCCGTCGATTCCGCTTCATTGGTCGAGGTCTTTCGCATCGACAGCCTTTCGGCTTCGAGCGTTTCGATCAGCGAAAGTAGATCGGCATTGATAACAGATTCGTTCACGCGGCAATGCTTGGCGGCTATCTGCGCGAAGTTCGCCCTCGCTCTTGCCTGATAAAGATCGAGCGTGTCCAGGTGAAAGAGATTCCCCACATTAAGACGCAAGTTTATTTTCAGCTTCTCAAGTCCGACGCCCGTCAGCCCGCGCACTCTGTATTCCCGATTGTCGAGAACGATCTGCAATGTTCCATCGGGCAAAGGCACACTCCCTGCGGCCCGCGTTTCCGCCGTCTCTCCGTCTCCGCGTCTCTGCGGTTCAATAAGTCTTTGGACCGCCTCAAGCGTTCCGCCATTTACAACGAACTCCGATGCGTCTTTTGCCGGAAGATCGACCGTGCGGCTTTCTATGCCGATTGCCGATAGCTTCTCGGCGAACTTTAGGCGGCTTCGCGGCCCTGCATCGTCCGCGTCGAGCATTAGCACGACCCGTCTGATCCGGGATTCCTGCAGGTGCGCGGAGGATCTCATCCGTCAGAGCGTTCACGCCGTAGGCACAAGTCACATTCCTGATGCCGATCGACCACAGAGCCAAAGCGTCGATCACGCTCTCGGTCAGGACGATCTCGTCCGTCTCTTTTGCTCCCGCCGGATTGAAAAGCCCTCGCCGCTTGCCCGAAAGATACAAGTGCTGCTGCTTTTCCGTGTGCCGGGCGTAAAGACCGACTGCTTGATTCGTGCCCGCGTCAACGAGCGGAAAGACCACCGAGCCGTACATCGTCTCATTGCCTTTCTCATTCAAAGTCCAAGTGATTCGGGACTCCTACGACCGTCCGGGTTCACACGCCCGCGCAGTGTGCCGTCAACATAGCCCA